>JAPLKC010000019.1:0-2940 GCA_026388255.1 Pseudomonadota bacterium
GGAGATGCCTCTCTATAGGAAAAAAGTTCATGATCCTTTCAATTGCCTGGTTAGCATTGTTTGCATGGAGTGTGCCCAGAGCAAGATGCCCTGTTTCTGCAAATGTAATGGCATCTTCCATGGTTTCCGAATCCCTTATCTCGCCGATAAGGATCACATCCGGCGCCTGCCGTAATGTATTTTTCAGAGCATTGTAAAAGGAGTGGGTATCAAAACCCACCTCTCTCTGAGTTATAACGCTCTGTTTGTGATTATGGACATACTCAACCGGATCCTCTATGGTGATTATGTGTCCGCGCTGATTGGCATTCCTGTGGTCTATCATTGATGCAAGGGTGGTGGATTTACCGCTTCCCGTGGCGCCGACAACAAGCACAAGACCCCTTTTACTCATCATAATATCTTTAAAGATTTTCGGCAAACCCATTGCATCAAGACTCTTTATCTCTGTTTTAATCTGTCTGATAACAAGACCTGCACATCCTCTCTGTCTGAAGATATTTACCCTGAATCTTCCAATATCCGGGTAGTAAAGGGCAAGGTTCTGCTCAAAGTCCTCGGCAAACTGAACCTTCTGCTTTTCATTCATCGTGCTGGCTGCTATTCTCTCCGTGTCCTCAGGCGTAAACGGGGGCTCGTCGTAAGGCTCTGTTGCGCCCTCAATGCGAAACATGGCAGGAAGACCGGCAGTAATGTATATATCCGAGGCGTCCCTCTGATTCATATATTTTAAATAATCTAATAACTCGGCCATAATTCATCACCTCTACTGTGCAGATTTAGGCAGGTAAAAAGATACCTCGTCTCTTGTTACAATGTTTTTTGCAACCAACTCAGTCACTGAAGCTTCCATTGTTTGCATACCGAGAGCCCTGCTTGTTTGCATAATTGATGGTATCTGGGCAATCTTGCCTTCCCGGATAAGGTTCCTTACTGCAGGATTGCCTATCATAATTTCAAAGGCTGCAACCCTGCCCTTTCCATCTTTTCGCCTGAAAAGCGCCTGTGTTATAACTGCCTGTATGGATTCAGAGAACATGGACCTTACCTGCGCCTGCTGGGCTGCCGGAAAAACGTCAATAACCCTGTCCACCGTTTTCGGGGCACCGCTTGTATGCAATGTTCCAAAAACAAGATGCCCTGTCTCTGCGGCGGTAAGTGCAAGAGAGATGGTCTCAAGGTCCCTCATTTCACCGACAAGGATCACGTCAGGGTCTTCACGAAGGGCGCTCCTCAATGCATTAGAAAAACTTTTTGTATGAGGGCCAAGCTCACGCTGATTGACAAGACATCCCTTAGACGGATGGACAAACTCGATCGGGTCTTCAACGGTCAGGATATGCCCTTTTTCTTCCCTGTTTATTAAGTCAACCATTGCTGCAAGGGTCGTGGATTTTCCGCTTCCTGTCGGGCCGGTAACAAGCACAAGACCTTTTTCCAGCCTTGTAATATCCATAAAAACCTTGGGGAGGTTCAACTCTTCAAAGGTAGGTATTTGTGTAGGAATAGTCCTGAAAACAGCAGAATCACCTCTCTGCTGTTTAAAAACGTTCACCCTGAATCGTGCAATATCACCAAGGGCAAAAGAAAAATCCAGTTCAAGGTTTTCCTCGAAAATCTTCCTTTGTTGGTCGTTCAAAATATCGTATATCATGTTGTGGACTTCATCCTTGTCAAGGGGCGGCACCTCGATCTTCATCATATCCCCGTGTATTCTTACAACAGGGGGCACGCCTGAACTGACATGCAGGTCGGAACCTTTATTTTCCACCATAAAAATCAATAATTCAGATACATCCATATTACCCTCCTTTATTCATGAAGCTTTTGACATTATCTTTCTAATGCTTCCAACTCTTTTATTGTTGGTAGATCTTCTATACGCCTGAGGCTATATACTTCCAAAAACCTGTTTGTTGTCCTGAAAACAATAGGTTTTCCGGCCTCTTCGTTTCTCCCTGCAATTTCGATAAATTTTCTTTCAAGCAGTTGCTTGACTGCACGCGATGAGTCTACCCCTCTTAAAGTATCCACCTCCCTTTTTGTTACAGGCTGTCTATAAGCTATAATTGCAAGCGCTTCAAGGACAGACTTTGTCAACTCAACATCTTTTTCCTTCACAAACCTCTTTGCCCATTCCTTATAATCGGTCTTTGTCCTTATCTGGTAACCGCCGGATACCTCCACTATCTCCAACGCCCTGTCCGAGTAGTTATACTCAGCAACCAGTTCATGCATGGCGCCTTCAATATCAGCCCCGGTACATCCCTCAAGCTTTTTATTCAGCCCCTTTAATGTTACGGGCCTGCCTGATACAAAAAGAACAGCTTCTATAATCCTCTTGAGTTCCATCCCTTCAAAAACTCCGATACCGTTATTTTTATAATCTCTATGTCTTCAGTATACTCATGCCATACAACATCTTTTTCTTTGGAAAACCACGTCGTTTGTCTTTTTGCATAGTGTCGCGTATGCATTTTTATATTTTTTACCATATCTTCATGGCTAATTAAACCTTTAATATAAAGGAGTATCTCCCTGTAGCCAATACTCGAAAAGGGCTTTAGTCCTTCATCGTATCCCATGGAAAGTATATGCTTCACTTCGTCCACCCATCCTGCATTCAGCATCTCGTCAACCCTGTTGTTGATCCTTGGATATAGCTCGTTCCTCTCTTTTTTAAGCCCCAACTTTAAAACTTCATAATGACTCTCCTTAAATCCATGGATGTGTCCCCATTCAGACATGCGTAACCCTGTGGATTTAAAGATTTCTACTGCCCTGACTGCCCTTAATTTATCCCTGAAGCTTATCCTGAGGGCATATTCACGGTCTATCTCCTTCAGCTTCTCATAAAATTTCAGAGGATCTTCGTTGTATTCCCTTTGCAGCGCCTCCCTTAAATCTGCATCTTTCGGGGCAACAAAGAGTCCGTACATC
>JAPLKC010000019.1:2948-32697 GCA_026388255.1 Pseudomonadota bacterium
ATGATCGGAATCTTATTGCGGCGGCAAATGGCGCGTATACAAGCATCCGCCTTTTCTTTAAACAGGGCTGCATTGAATTCTTCACAGGGCTCAACTATGTCTATCAAGTGATGGGGGATTCCATTCCGCGCCGCCGTGCCGGGCTTGGCAGTACCTATGTCAAAGTATCTGTAAACCTGCATAGAATCGGCATTTACAATCTCACCATTAAATGCCTTTGCAAGGTAAAACGACAAATCGGATTTGCCTGTACAGGTAGGTCCAACAATAACAATGATTTTTTTCATTTTCCTCTTTTAGTAGACTGTTTTTTCATGCTGTTTCCTTTTGCCGGTCAACGGCATGATTGCAATGTCCATGACCCACAAGTGGGTGCCCCTCGCTCTGCTTCGCCTTGTGCTTTACAACATAGCTGCAGAAAGATCACGCTGCAAACCGAATATCTGCAACAATCCTTTCCCACGGCACCGATAATCCATTCTTCGCTGTAATGACAATCCCGATTGCTTCTAAAAACTTCACATCCTGATAAACATTCTTATAATCCCTCTTCAAAAGGGCAGCAAGCGCGCGAATATTCATATCGCCTTTGCCATGAATGACGCTCGGAAGTTCCAAATCCTCCCCCATTCACAAGGAGTCATAAATGCTAAATCATACAACGTTGTCTTTTTCACAGGCGCTCAATCCAGTACCGGGGCTCCCGATGGAGATGTGCAACTGCAACGATTATGATAGTTTTTTTATCGATTCCGTAGATAAGGACATAAGGAAATCTGGACAGCAAACAGCGCCGCAGACCTTGCTCAATCTCTCGATAAGATTCGGGAAATGCGGCGATGCGGCGGACTGTCATATCCAGTTCGTCAAGAAATTCTATACCCAGACCAATCTTCTGGTCGTTGTACCACTGTACTGCGTCATTTACTTCCCATTGAGCCGGGGTAAGAAATCTAATTTTCATGAGCGTCGGTGGGGCGCCATAACATCTTTGTAGCTGACTGTCTTCAATCTAACCGTTTTATATGCCTCCCACCTCTTTCGCGCTTCATCAGCCCATATTCTGTCGAGTTCCGGATCGGGCTTGTCCAGTTGTGTCAAAATATCATCAACAAGCTTCAACTTTTCTATGTCAGGTAAAGACTGAATCCTGATAAGAAGATCATCTGCTATGTGAGCCATGTTATTTTACCTCCCCTCTGACTATGCCCTTGAAAGGGTCGTCTTTATTATATTTTATCATTTTTCAGCTATTCCGTCTCTGCGTATCTGTACAGAAATGTTCTTATAATGTTCTTTGCATCCAGGGATCAATAATCTCCAAAAAGGCCCATCTTCCGAAACTCCGTAATTGTTGAGGGTTGTTTTGCCTAATGCTATCAAACTGTATTAAATGCGTCAACGGTTATTGATGATTAGATAATGATGAACTCGTAAAAAGTCGTATTTCTGTCGCTTTGTCATTCCCACGAAAGTGGGAATCCAGTGATTTCAATGTGTTCTAAACTCCCGTTTTCACAGGAGTGACGGTTTTTTGACTTTTTACGAGTTCATCAATAATATTTGTAAAATAAGGGTTTACAACCACTGCTCTTTTCACCTGAGTCTCATCGTGGAGTTTTTAAACCTATATCGTGCAGCGCATCGTCATTGTTGACTTTCCGGAGATTTTAGCAGTTGTAGACAATGTGTCTACAACTAGTTCCGACAGGTCTTCTGGTTTCCTATCGTAGCTTACCAGCACACCCATTCTTATGACATCACCCGGTTGTAATTAGGGTTCGTCCTTCGAGGTTTCTAATTCCCGCCATGTATTGTTGAAACAACTGATTGTCGAGTGATTTCATCTCGTTTCTCGCTCCGATAAAATCTAAATTTATCAGCCTTGCAAGCTCAGCATCCCATGCATACAGGGAAAACAATCTGCAATTAATTTTGATGCTTGTTTCTCTGATTCTCTCCAATATTTCAACGCTTTTACTTAATTTTGAGAGGTAATTCTGACAATCTGCCAGGCGAATGCTGAATGCGCCGGTCATCAATATCACAAAAGGAATAAGCTCAACTGAATCCTCGCTGATCCGATAATCAGGATATAAATCGGAAAGTCCGTTAAGAAGCTCAGGGTCAACTATATCTGCAAGTGCAATCAAATCAGGCTGATCCCAAAAGGCATACAATAAAAAACGCCGTGATGTATTTATATTCCCTGTCCTGTAATAAACTATCGAGTACTTGAGAAAGAACGTATCGTTTTTATAATCCACATCTATCTTTCTAATATTACTGATTTCCTGCACTGCCAGTTGCCACTTCCCAATTTCCATGAGCATGTCAAGTACCGTTATTCAATATCCTTCAAAGGATTGGCGCAATAATGGAGTAGGATTTGCCAGACCGATGTTCAAGAGAAATATATTTTCCTTTATGATCCCTAATTACCGCATTTTTCCGGTATGCTTTTGTGTCTATGTATTGTTCAAAAGCCAGCCATTTTTTATATACTTCCAGAGGCTTTTCCTGCTTGAATTCTTCATCGTCGCCATATCCTTCCATCCAATAATGGCTTATATCAAGTGCAACATTAACAAAATCATTGCCGGAGTTAAGGTTTTTTAATTCCATCCAATGCTTCCCTGAGCGGTAAAACTCCCCGTTTATCAATGCCTTCATCGCATTGTTCCTTATCATCTCTTCAGGCGCAAATAAATAAAGTTGTTCCATAAAGTCCTGTGCCGATCTTTTAGCTATCCCCTGCCCTGCTTTATATAAAAACTCAGTCAAATTAATAATAATGCGGCCTGCATGGTCACAGTGACCCGGCATCATATATTACGGTTTGCCAATACCACGTTTATAAAGTATAATATATCCTCCAATGTATTCAAGGACAACTATAAAGCTTGCCATACTGCTCATTCTTATCCCCACTATTTTCGGGGTAAGCTTCGGATACGCCCTTGTTAATTATCTTGATATACCGGACGTTAAGGAGCTTGAAACATATAAACCCAAATCAGCGGCAAGACTCTATTCGGATGATGGCACTCTGTTTTCGGAGCTATTTATTGAAAAAAGGGTACCCATTCCAATTACTCAAATGCCGTACCACCTTAAGTACGCATTCATTGCCATAGAAGATGTGAGGTTCTATAAACATTTCGGCATTGATGTCAGAGGTATCGGAAGGGCTGCCTTTAAAAACATCATCCGAGGGGGTATATCGGAAGGGGCTTCAACTATAACACAACAGCTTGCGCGAAACCTCTTTTTGACCCCTAAAAGAAGCTTTAAAAGAAAAATTGAGGAAGCAATGCTTGCAATCCAGATAGAGCGGACCTACTCGAAGGATGAAATCCTCAACATGTATCTAAATTTAATTTATCTCGGCGAAGGCGCTCACGGCGTTGAAGCTGCAAGTTACGCATACTTTCATAAAAAGGCAAGTGAGTTAACGCTTGAAGAGTCGGCCACCCTTGCCGCACTCACGAAATCACCCTCAAGACTGTCGCCTTTTAAAAACCTTGCAAAAACACTGGAAAGAAGAAATATTGTCTTGAGAAAAATGTACGATGCTGGCTTTATCAATGAAAAAACATATACAGATGCAGCGGAAACACAGTTGGTGCTTGCGCCTTTAAGGGCTTACGAGAAAAAAACAGGATACTTTATAGATTACGTAAAACAAGCCCTTGAAGAACATCTGGATGATTCTAATGAGATATACACAAAAGGGCTCAATATAAAAACCACTGTAAACCTTAAAATGACTGAATATGCCTATGAAGCAATAGAAAAAGGGATACAAGCATACAAAACAAGGCATCCTGATATAAAAAAACCTCCTGAAGTAGCACTTATTGCAATTGAAGTTAAGACAGGAGAAGTAAAGGTACTCATAGGCGGCAGGGATTTTACCACATCCCCGTACAACAGGGCAGTTCAGGCAAGAAGACAACCCGGATCATCCTTTAAGCCAATTATATACTTAACAGCATTGGAGCAAGGTCTTACTCCGAATTATATGTTGTTGGATGCACCTTTATCGTTCACAAATCCATATACAAAGGTAGTCTGGCATCCCAAGAATTATAAAAACGAATATTATGGCAGCGTCACCATGAGGAAAGCCCTTGAATTATCGCTTAATACCGCTACGGTGAGATTGCTTGAAAAGGTAGGTATTGAGAATATCATTGAAATGGCAAAGAGATTAAATATAAGCAGTAAATTTGAGCATAATATGTCTTTAGCTCTCGGTACAACAGAGGTACTGCCCATAGAGCTTGCAGCAGCTTATGCTACATTTGCAAGAGGCGGTGAGTACATTCCGCCTAATGCATTAAGAAATGTCTCTACAAATGAAGGCGAGGAATTGTATAACGAAAAACCGGAAGAGGAAAGAGTTGTAGAACCGGGGGCAGCATATGCGCTGGTAGACATTATGAAAGGTGTTGTCCAAAGGGGGACAGCAAGAAGCGCTTCAAAAATGCCCTATTTTCTTGCGGGAAAAACAGGGACAACAGATGATTTCAAAGATGCATGGTTCATAGGCTTCTCACCAAACCTGCTATGTCTTGTCTGGGTCGGCTACGACAAAGGCGGGTTTCTCAGCAATAAGGAATCAGGAGGTGCTGCTGCACTTCCCATATGGATGGATTTTATGTCAAAGTCCCTGCCGTTGTTTCCAAATGACGATTTTACAGTTCCAGAGCAAACTGATAAAGCTCAAAGAAAAAATAGCAATCAGTAAAGAACCGCCTGCAAGGCGTGGTTTTTTAGCAGGTACAGCTTAACGACAAATTGCAGGACTCTGTTCCTGATTACAAAGATATAAAAAGGAGGCTGAGATAACAATAAAATGAAAAATGAAACGATATTGCTGAACGAACAAGAATTTTCAAAAAGAACAGTAGAAACACTTCTTGAGATCAGGAAACGGCATCCCCTGATTCACCATATAACCAACTTTGTTGTCATGAACAGCACGGCCAATGTGACGCTTGCCATAGGCGCCTCCCCTGTCATGGCTCATGCCCATGAAGAGATAGAAGCTATGTCAGCATTTTCCGGCGCACTCAATTTGAATATTGGCACACTGACACCCTATTGGGTGGATGCAATGCTTATCGCAGGGAAAACAGCAGGAAAAAGGGGTATCCCGATTATATTTGACCCTGTAGGTTCGGGAGCAACTCCTTTTAGAACCAAAACCGTCAGGAAAATCATCGCAGAGGTACCTGTAACAGTCATCAGGGGTAATGCATCTGAGATCATGTCTTTGTTCGCCCCGGAAGAAGAGATCAAAATCCGGGGAGTGGATTCCCTTGAGACAGTGGATGCTGTTCGTGACGGCGCACACCGTTTGGCAGGGATATTAAATAAGGTAATTGCCGTCACCGGAGAGGTTGATTTTATCACTAACGGTGAACAGGCAGTGGAAGTGCATAACGGACATCCCATGTTCGGTCTGGTTACCGGCACAGGATGTGCTGCAACTACTGCGATTTCCTGTTTTTGTGCAGTTGAACCGGACCCCTTTACGGCTACCGTAGCCGCTCTCGGCTATTATGGACTTGCCGGGGAAGAAGCAGCCCGTATCTCAAAAGGTCCGGGAAGTTTTCAGGTAGCCTTGTATGACACGCTCTATAACCTTTCCGAAGAAACAATGCTGGAAAAGCTTAGAATTAAACCGGTTCAAAAAAAAGCATAATAAACACCATGAAAAAACCATCATTGCATGATTTCCGGCTATATGTAGTAACAGATCGCCTTTTAAATAAAGGATATTCGGTGCTTGAGCAGGTGAAACTTGCCCTTCTGGAGGGAGTAAAAATCATCCAGATAAGAGAAAAAGGTTTGCCAGTATCGGACTACATTAAATTGGCTTCGGAAGCATTGCAATTTACCCGTGTTCACAACGCGTTTTTGATTATCAACGACGCTGTCGAAGTCGCAATGGCTGCAGGCGCTGACGGGATTCACCTGGGACAGGAAGATATGCCTGTCAGGGAAGCCCGGAAGATAATGGGCAGTGATGCTGTTATCGGGGTATCGGTCAAGACAGTGGATGAGGCTATTTGTGCTGAAGAGGATGGTGCAGATTATTTAGCAATAAATGGTGTTTTCCCAACTGCCACCAAAAAAGATCTGGGATACTGTGTCGGGCTCGAAGGCATAACGCGTATACGGCAAAGTACCCGTCTACCCGTTATCGGGATTGGGGGAATCACTCTGCATAATTGCCGCAGCGTTATCGAAGCAGGCGCGCACGGCATAGCTGTTGTAACGGCAATTACCATGTCCGACAATATTCCGCATACCTGCCGGTCTTTTTTTGATCTGATGGATATATAATGTTTTTCTCAACTACATGACGTAGCAGAGGACACATAATCAATGTCGCAAAGTTTGAGGTAATATTCCGCTTCTTCTGCTCTGCCCCTTTTTTTTGCTCCATTGGCAAGTATCCGGCATTTTTTCTTCAGGTCTTCCGCAGCTTTTATCTTCTGTGTTTTATTTAATATGCCGCTATTCAATATATTGACAAGGCTTTGAATCCTGAATCTATCCATTGCTTCATAGCTTTTTGAAATCTGATCATCGTGTCCGCCTCTCTTGACAATCAACGGGCGTTCTATAAACAGAACAGAGTATCGCGCAGAAATCCTAAGCCACAAGTCGTAGTCTTCACAGACAGGCAAGGATTCATCAAATAAACCTACTTTATCGAATATTTCCCTCTTTATCACAACAGACGACGGACTTATAATGCAAAGGGGCAGGCATTGCTCAAAGATTTGGCCCGAATATTTCTTGTGTTTTAATTTCTGGTTCATCTTTTTTCCGTTCCTTATCCAGATTTCGTCCGTGTAAGAAATGGAAAGCCCTTCTTCTTCCATCCTCTTCATCTGCACAGATAGCTTACCTTTCATCCATAGATCATCTACATCGAGAAAGGCAATATATTCGCCCTGTGAAACTTCGATGCCCTTATTCCGTGCGCTGCTGATTCCACCATTCTCTTTCAGGATATACTTTACGGGCAACCCTTCAATCTCCAAAATAGACTCATCCGTGGAGCCGTCGTCAATAACTATGACTTCCTTATTCTGATAATCCTGATTTAAAACAGAGACAACTGCTTCTTTTAAAAATCGCCGTCTGTTATAGGTTGTGATTATTACTGAAACCATATTGTTCAGAATTGCGGATTTCGGATTTTGGATTAAAGGGATGATAGCCTATGAATTGTGAACCGTGAACAAAAATCACACTTTACTCAGATGAAGCTTCATCCGGATTCTTTTGGGACCTTCTGATAGATTGATATCCCAGACAGGCATAAACATCGTACTCTGATAATTTCTTTCAAACCCGCTCTCGGATAACGAAATAACCTCTACCGGATGGGTCCAGATGGCGGATGGATCATCAAATTCAAGTAAAATATCAACATGCTGGTAGGGATCATGGAATACTACATTCCCGGATGGCTTCAACACGCCTTGTGTTGTGAGAGGCAACCTATCTCCTCCTATTTCGGCGTATCTTTCACCGCCGCTTCCAAGAAAAGAGAAATTAAACTCAACACCCAGATAGAACGGAATATCAACTTCGCCTTCTATTATATATTCTGCAAAGATTGCGTCTTCGCCTTTACTTAAGACAATGTCTTTCTTTATTGTTAATGCAACGTCCTGTCCATCCTTCCGGAAACGACCCTTCCTTTCCATGGAAAGCTTTACCTGATTCTTTTCCTTCTTTATTACAGCGCCATAAGGCTCCTTCACAAAATCACCAGGCTCTTGATAGGTACTTCTATAAAAATCATCAAATGCAGCTTCTTTCCCCATCACATGATCAACAAAGGAAGCCCTTCTGTACCAGTCGTAATGAAGATATTTATCGAGACCTTCTTCCTTTGCAATCACCATATCGTGAATCGTCTTTGTCCCATCAGCAACGTCAGCGGAGGATGAGGCAGCCTTTATCTTATCGTGATAGCCCTCATATCTTCTCTGAAGCGTCGCCATAATATTTACTGAAGAAGGCTTATAATCAAGCTCATAGAGAACACCACCCTCTTTCAGAAAAAAACAGGCTTTTATATCGTTATTATCGAGTATGACCTCGTCATGGCCGTCAATATTTATATCTTTCAGCGAGCCTTCAGCAAAAGGTTTTGGCGACTCCATCAACTTTTCTGCTTCGATCAGATGCTCGTAGACTGATGCGCGCAGATGCGGAAGATACAGACCACCGAACACTCCATGCCAGTAACTGTCATTACATTGTCCCATAAAAACATGTTTTCGGGCTTCTGCGTGTCGCCTGGCTTTTTGCGTAATATTGAGCATCTTCTTGTGCATATCGTTGCTCTCATCGTACTTTATGAGAAAATATTTGAAATAGCCGCCCTTTAAAAAATCTCTGTAGCTGTCTTCTGCACAGTTTATACAGGCATCATATCTCCCTGAAATACATGCCGGCAGACACCATTCTGCCATCTCTTTATAGGAGTTGCAGTTGAGGTATATACGCCCTTTAGGAGGCTTATCGGACATATATTCACTAAATGTAGTTGTTTTTAACCAGGTCTTGTTTTCATCAAGATATTTAAAAAACGTTCTAAGCCAACCTCCGGTGTAAACATGGTCATATGTCCCGGGCCAGAGACCGAATTTTTCACCATCGTCGCCAAAGACCGCCAGATCTCCTCCCTTTTCTTCAATACCCTTGAAATATGTATCAATCTCATCAATTGGTTTAAAGGGAATTGCGTATCTCAAGGACTCCAGTCCGGGAAATATAAATAATTTGTTGCCTTCATACTCGGTTATGAAATAACCGTAGAGGTCTTCATCTGCTACACCGACAGATTTGAAATGGTTATCATCAACAAGGGTATAAAGAATACCGGCCTTGTTTATAATTTTCGGCATATATGGCTCATAGACCCTTTCTGCAAGCCACATTCCTTTCGGCCTTACACCGAAAATACTTTCAGCATAGTCCATATGCATCGTAATTTGAGAAACCGCGTCGTCTTCCGGCAGGAATGACAGGATAGGCTCATACATGCCGCCTGAAACAATCTCTATCCGGCCTTTTTTTACAAGCCTTTTCAATATTTTAATGTATTCCGGTTTATTTTGATTAAGCCACGACAAAAGATAACCTGAAAAATGCAGATTTACTTTGATATCAGTAAACTCATCCATTACTTCGAAGAAGGGCTTGTAAGCCTTTTCGTAAGCCTCCTCGAGGATGAAATCCATATTTCCTACCGGTTGATGATTATGAATGCAAAAGATTAGATGCATCGGGCACCCTTATAAATAAAATGGCGGGGACGACGAGACTTGAACTCGCGGCCTCCGGCGTGACAGGCCGGCGTTATAACCAACTTAACTACATCCCCGCTTAAATGGTAGGCGGAACAGGTTTTGAACCTGCGACCCCCGGCTTGTAAGGCCCGGCTTGTAAGGCCGATGCTCTCCCGCTGAGCTATCCGCCCATGTCCGGTTAATATAGCAGCTTTGGTCGTCAATGTCAAATTTCCGTTCACTGTTAACTATTTTAAAATTATCTTTACACTATACTACCTTTATGCTATTTCAGCCTCTTCCTCATATATAAAAATCGGCCGTTCCCGATTGATAATGACATCTTCATTCAAAACACACTCTCTCACGTTAGGAAGTTCAGGGATCTCATACATCATATCCAGCATGATCTTTTCCATGATGGAGCGTAAGCCTCTGGCGCCTGTTTTTTTCTTCATGGCCTCTCTGGCAATTGCCCTGATCGCTCCCTCTGTAAAAGTAAGTCTTACATTCTCCATTTCGAAAAGCTTTCTGTATTGCTTCACGATGGCATTCCTCGGTCTTTTCAAAATCTCTACAAGCACATCCTCGGCAAGCTCTTCAAGCGTTGCTATTATAGGCAGTCTCCCTATAAATTCTGGGATAAGCCCGTATTTCAGCAGATCTTCCGGCTGGATTTCTTTGATCAGTTCAGAATACCTCTTATCGCGTCCACCTTCCACATCAACCCCAAAGCCGATGCCTTTTTTTCCGACCCTGTTGGCGATAATTGAATCTACACCGTTGAAGGCACCGCCACATATAAATAATATGTTAGATGTATCTACCTTGATGTATTCCTGCTGGGGGTGCTTCCTTCCGCCTTTTGGCGGTATATTTGCAACTGTACCCTCGATAATCTTTAAAAGCGCCTGTTGAACACCCTCTCCCGATACATCTCTTGTTATTGACGGACTGTCGGTTTTCCTTGAAATTTTATCAATCTCGTCTATATAGACAATACCTTTTTCAGCCTTTTCCACATTATAATCAGCAGCCTGAAGGAGATACAGTATAATGTTCTCTACATCTTCACCAACATATCCTGCCTCAGTGAGCGTCGTCGCATCAGCTATTGTGAATGGGACATGAAGGACCCTTGCAAGTGTCTGTGCAAGAAGCGTCTTCCCGGAGCCCGTTGGTCCGATCATGAGGATGTTGCTTTTCTGAATCTCAACTTCATCAAAACTGAGCTTGGCCTCTATCCTCTTATAATGGTTGTAGACAGCTACGGAAAGGGTCTTTTTTGCATAATCCTGTCCGATAACATATTCATCGAGGAGTTTTCTGATCTCATGCGGTTTCGGTATGGACGTTTTTATATAGTCGAACCTCTCCTTTTTCACTTCTTCCTGAATAATCTCATTGCACAATCCAATACATTCATCGCAGATATATACCATCGGTCCTGCGATAAGTTTTTTTACCTCATCCTGGCTTTTTCCACAAAATGAACAGTATAGTTTCATTGTTCTGCCATTGTTTTTCTTAATCATCGTCATCGTCTTTTCTCCACAATTTCATCAATAATGCCGTATTCTTTAGCCTGTTGCGGGTTCATATAAAAATCCCTTTCCGTATCAAGGGCAATTTTCTCGATCGGTTGTTCGGTATGCTCTGTAAAAATACTGTTAATCTCATCGCGCATCCTCAAAATCTCTTTTGCCTGAATGTTAATATCTGTCGCTTGTCCTTGTACGCCACCGAGCGGTTGATGGATGAGTATTCTCGAATGAGGCAGAGAATACCTTTTACCTTTTGCGCCTCCTGTAAGGAGAACTGCACCCATACTCGCCGCCTGGCCGATGCACATCGTTACAATCGGAGATTTTACGTACTGCATCGTATCATATATGGCAAGGCCGCTGGTTATATGCCCGCCGGGCGAATTAATATATAAATATATATCTTTTGACGGATCTTCAGATTCAAGGTAGAGAAGTTGCGCTATTATAATGTTTGCAACATTATCGTCA
Organism: Pseudomonadota bacterium; assembly: GCA_026388255.1. Taxonomy (NCBI): domain Bacteria; kingdom Pseudomonadati; phylum Pseudomonadota; species Pseudomonadota bacterium. Next base: position 14,293 of record JAPLKC010000019.1, read on the forward strand.
ATAGCTGTCCCGAGAAAAACGATCCTTTCTTTCAGAAGTTTTGAATATATATCGTAAGCCCTTTCACCCCTTCCATCTTTTTCTATGACAATTGGTACAAGATTCATACCTTCTCCTTAATAACAGCATTTTCTCTCAAAAAAATAACTGTCTTTTCCTGTAAGATACTTCCCTTTACATAACCCATAAGTCCGTTTTTTTCATAGAAGTTTCTAACATCATCATATGACCTTTTTGTTTCCTCGGCAAGCTTCTTCATCCTTTCGTAGACATCGCTTTCTTCCAGCTTTATTCCTTCACTGTCTGCAATTTTTGAAATCACTATTTCTGCCTTGATTCTCTCTTCAGCCTTTTTCTCAAAATCTATTCTGATATTTTTCTCAAATTGCTGAAGATCTTCGGCAGCAAAATTATTTACGTCAAAGCGTGCCAGCGCATCTTCCATCATGGCATCTATGCGTTTTTCGCGAAGTTTCTCCGGAACAGGAATATCAACACTATTAATCAAAGTTTCTATTATTTTCTGAGATACAAACTGATTTCTTGAATTCTCTTTTTCCTTTTTAATTTCTTCCCTCAATCCTTCTCTGGCCTTTTCCATATCTTCAAAATTAATGTCTTTTGCAAATTCATCGTTTATCTCGGGGAGCCTCTTCTCGCGAATCTCCTTTACCATGACTTTAAAGAGGATCGTCTTTTTTGCAATATCTTTATTCGGGTAATCCTCAGGGAAATCTACGCTTATATCTTTTTCTTCACCGGATTTCATCCCGTAAATTCCGTTTTCAAACTCAGGCATTGATTGTGGAGAACCGAGTTCTAAAGGGTAGGCCTCTGTAACAATATCTTTTACAGGCTTCTCATTCAAATACCCCTGGTATTTAATAATAACAAAATCTCCCTTTTGTGCTCCTGCGTCAGGCTCCTTTGTTATCATCTCTGCGTGCATTTCCTTTAAACCATCTAACCTTTTATCAATATCTTCATCTGTCACCTGAATGGCATCCACCTCAACCTCAACACCTTTATAAACAGGTATCTCTATTTCAGGCATAACTTCACATTCAAGTGTATAGCCATAACGTTCGTTATCTTCTATGAAATCAACAAAGGGTTCCACAACAGGTTCAATCTTTGCTTCAGAAAGGGCATCTGCCATCGAAACCTCTAAAAGTTTCTTTTTCACTTCATCATCAATATAGTCCTTGTAATAGGACGTTAGGATTGACCTTGGAACCTTTCCAGGTCTGAAGCCCTTTATTTTTGCATGCTTTTTCAGCTCTTCATATACCCCCTCCCTTAACTCCGCAACCTTCTCTTCGGGAAATATGACTTCAACCTTTTTCTTCACACGATCAATCTCTACCACGTCTACTTTCATCCAAATCCTCCATTGTCAGATGGTGTATTATAAACACAACTTCCCAAATTATCAAGATATTTCGGGGGATGACGCAAGCTTCAGGCGGCAGCCATCAGAGGGAAACCCGATCTTGTTTCTAAAATACATGCAGGATAAAAAACACAAGGGATTATCAAACTCTGGTATACTATAGCAGCCGACATGTCACAAAAAGAACATTCAACAACATCTATCTGGAATCCCCTCAAACAGCCTTTTTTCAGGATACTTTGGATTGCAAATGTAGTGTCACTGATAGGAACATGGATGCATGAGGTCGGCGCTTCCTGGCTTATGACAACGCTTGCGCCATCTCCCTTTATGGTTGCCATGGTGCAAACGGCCACTACCCTGCCCTTTTTTCTACTTGCCCTCCCTGCCGGTGCATTGGCCGATATTTTTGACAGACGCCGGCTTCTCCTTATTGCCCAGACATGGATGCTTTGTGTGTCTGTGAGTCTGGGTGTAACAACGGTTGCCGGTTTAACAACGCCCTTGATCCTTCTTTTCTTTACTTTTTCTCTCTCTTTAGGGGCTGCAATAAACGCCCCTGCCTGGCAGGCTGTAATCCCTGAACTGATCCATCGTGATGATTTGCCGTCAGCCGTTACACTGACTTCAGCCGGGTTCAATATAGCAAGAGTCGCAGGCCCGGCCCTTGGCGGTATTGTAATAGCAGCCATAGGCACAGGCGCAACTTTTCTTTTAAACGGCGCCTCTTTTCTCGGGGTAATCATTGTTCTAAAAGGCTGGAAAAGGGAGCACAAGGAAAACACACTTCCTGAAGAACGTTTGATCAGCGCCATAAAAACAGGGGTAAGGTATGTGAGAAATGCGCCTCAGGTACAGGCAGTTCTTATCCATTCAATATTCTTTTCTATTTTCAGCAGCGCGCTCTGGGCATTTCTACCTATTATAGCTCAGAAGGACCTTGGATTGAGTTCATTGGGCTACGGAGTTCTCATGGGGCTTTTCGGTATTGGCGGACTTTCAGGTGCGCCCCTGCTGCATTGGCTGAGAAACAGGATTTCTTTAAATATCCTTGTATTGATGGCTACAAACATTTTTGCACTAGCCATACTCTTCCTTGCTCATGTCAGATCGTTAATATTACTCGGCGTGACCATGGTTGCCGGCGGCATAGCCTGGCTGATACTGCTTTCCGTTTTTAATACGGTTGTACAGTCTGTAATACCATCCTGGGTACGTGGAAGGGTCTTGTCGGTATACCTGCTCATCTTCTTCGGAGGGATGGCAACCGGGAGCGCTCTATGCGGAACAATGGCAACCCTGGCAGGCATACCCTGGACGCTCACTGTCATATCGTTCTGCCTGATTATCAGCGCTCTTTTTACCTGGCGCTTTAAGCTTACGAGCGGAGAAGGTCTTGACCTGACTCCATCCCAGCATTGGCCGGTATTGGCAGTTTCAAGCGAGCCCGAAAACGACGAAGGGCCGGTGCTTATTGTTGTGGAATACTGTGTTGACCAGTCACAGTCAAAGGAATTCATACAGGCGATGAAGGCATTAAAGACGATACGACGGAGAGACGGTGCAATAAAGTGGAACCTCTTTCACGATATAGCAAACCCAAAAAATTATACTGAGTCCTTTATCGTTGAATCATGGGGAGAGCATATTCGTCAACATGAACGTATGACTGTATCAGACCATGAGATATGGGATCTCGCCAGATCCTTTCACACCTGTTCTGAGCCTCCGTTTGTCAAACATTTTATCGCAGAGGGCAGTGCGAATTAAATACCAATTCGGATTCAGAGATAGCACCCGGAGGGTGCCCGGGCTACGAGCAGGAACCGACAGGAGAGCACGTACTGAAAAAGACATGGCATATAACCGTTTGATATTATGGAGAGGATTTTTTATGATAAATTTACTTGGTAGGAGGACTATGGGGTGTCCCTGATGAGTGCGAGTTCGTGATGAAACAGTGCACAAAGTGGCTTCCCTATTCGCTTTGCGGTTAATTTAAGATTTTCTGACACATTATTGGAATTCAAATGTCAAGGATTACTCCATGACTCTTATTCTTACTTATTCTTACTTCTCAAAAATATTTATTACTACATTAATAATAAATTTAGTATAATAGTAATTGTTATGATTTCGTTTATTGATAAATCAAATAAATATTTAAAAACTCAAAAATGTTTTCTTTTAATAATAGGTATAGTTTTTTTAACATCAATGGGCAATCTATGCGGATGTGGCCCCCAGGTTGATATATCAGGAAACAGGGAAATTGTTGTTGCTGATAAAAATGAATGTGTTCTGCCGGATTTTTTTGATACCAGGGCAGCTCAGAAAAATGAAAAAACCATTTTTACTGATAAAGATAATCTTCTGAATAGAATGTTTTCAGCTAACACAGAACCTTTATCTAAAATATTTGAGAAAGCATTCAATATCGCCGAGAGAATAGAAAGCAGAAAGCACCGCGAAATGGAAAATCATTATGTTCTATCGGACAACGGGACCTTTATTAAAGAAATATTTTCTAACATTAAAAACAGATTTGAAATAATTGAAACATCGTATGGTGTAACAAAAAGCATAAAGGATAATATCAGCAATAAAATGATCGGTAAAGTAGCTTACCTGAGGAATATCAGGAGCGGAAATGCCTGGACCATGGTACAGAGAGATAAAAACGATTCGTCTTCATCTGCTCCGCTTTTTTCAAAGAAACAAAACGACAACTATCAAATCCTTAATCCAAGAGGCTTTGCTTTTCATGAATTTTCCCAGATGTGGCCTTTTAAATTATCAGCAAATACACCATAATAGCAAACTAGCATTTGAATTTATTTGTTCTTAGTTTTAATTATTTTCATTTTTTCCAGACTCCATAAAAATACAAACTCATTTTTTGCAATAGGCGGAATTATCCATAAAGGTGGGAGACCTTTCCGGAGACATAATTTTCACAATATCCGGGAATAAAGTTGCAATCTTCACTATTCACTATTCACTGCCTTTTAAGGGCCGCAATTCGTAATCAATAAAATTGTCTTGTGAATTCCCCTTGATGTTGTTCTTTATTATAAACAATATTGAAAATATGTCAAGTTTTATTGGAAAATCCAGAGCAACGCTTGAATGCAAATTGGAACAATAAGGGACATAAATGGAGGGCTCATACCAATTCGGATTCATAGATAGCACCCAGAGGGTACCCGGGCAACGAGGAACACCCGCGAGCGGGTACCCGGACGCAGGCGTACTTTTTGGTACGTCGAGGACGTATGACGACGAGTTAACAAAGTTATATAATTGAAGGCGAATTGGTATTGGTTACGCGAAAAAGAAAGTCCACAGCAGGATAAGTGTAAAGATAATACCCAGCCACAGGCTCGAAAGCCCGAACATGGAAGCAATAATCTTCAGTGCAATGCCCGGGTGTTTGATCTTCAGTTCATCGAGTCTGTTTTCGCTCAACAACCTTTCATATTCGAGACTTCTGAATTTTTTAAGTTCCTCAAGTTTTTGTCTGCCCGTAAATATGATAGGATCCATGGGGAAATTTGTCGGGATAAGGTGCGTATTGAAAAAATGGACTGTAAAAATAAACAGGGCTGCAAGAAGTGCTTCTTCAGAATGGACAATACTTGCTATATTTAATACCCAGCCCGGATAGATGTAGGATGCCGCCTCCGGCGCCCATAAGGTGATGCCGGAACCTCCTATGATGAACATCCCCCAGAACACAGCAAGAAAGTCAAATTTTTCCCAATAGGTCCATCTGCCAAACTGCGGCATTTCACCCTTTCCGAAGAACCATTTCACCATGTCCTTGAATTGATGCCAGTCCTTTCTGTTCGGCATCAGGGAATCAGGTCCGAAGAGTCTCTCCTTCCAGCCTCTCATTCCGGCCATGCCTGTTCCTTTCGTAAATATGAAGCTGATGCTCAACCAGATCATATACAAAAATAGTCCTATAAGTATAATCGCTGCAAGCCGGTGGCATAAACCTGCGTTATGTGCGCCGCCCATGCCGCTTATCAGCGCCTTTGCCCAGGGCGTGCTGTGATATTTCAGCGGAAAACCGGTAACAACCAGACCAAAGAAAGAGATTACCAGCAGTATGTGCATAATTCTTTCTTTTCCGGAAAATCGCCTTATCTCCTGAATTGCTTCCTCATGGGGCAACGACGATTCTAAGGCTATGCCAAGCTTTTCAAACCTGTATTTTTCCCAGTATACCTTCCTCCACCACAGGAGGGTGTGCATCCAGAAGAAACTGAAGGTAATGAGCAATAGGAAAACCATGAAAATGAAACTCCAGTAGAGTGCAGGATACCTGTTCTTATTTCTGTAGTCAGGGTGGGCCTTGTATTCGGCAAACCTCGGATGAAAACCGCTATGGCATTTTCCGCAGTTCCTGACAAGGTTTGTGGGATTTATAGTCGAATCAGGGTGGTTACGAGGCAGTATATTATGCGTGGTATGGCAATCGGCACATCCTGCAACGCGCGTTGAATAGCCAAGATCCTGGACCTTGCCATGATATGTTTCCTCATAATATTCTACTGTCTTATGCGATAGGTTGTTTCTTTTCATCATCTTCTGGTTCGAATGGCAGGACATGCATTTCTTGCTGTAAAACTCGCGCGCCTCTGACATATTGGCTTCAAGGGATGTGTGGTAAACCCTTGTATCGTGCAGGCCATGACAGTCACTGCAGGCAGCCGAATCATTATTACCCTTCAATACTGCTGCCGAATGACCTGAAGAAGCGTACTGCTCGTTTGCATGACACTTAGTGCAGTTTTTTACTATAGCGATCTTTGAGCCTTTGAGCTGTTTCTTAAGTGAATGAATTTCGTAATGGCAATTCTGACAGCGGAAATCTTCATAAAGATAATGAAAATTGGTCTTATATTCCTTTTCAATCTCGCTGTGACACGTTCCACAGGAAATAATGGAGGGTTTTTCTTTAGAGGAGATATGTCTGTCTAAGCTTTGGAAAGGTCTGTGACAGCTTGTACATCCGTTGTCTCCATGTACGGATTTAGAGAACCCTGCAGTAAACTGATTGTTGTTATGGCATTCCGTACAGTCCATTCTCAAGTTGGAGGCATATGTGTAAAAAGGGCATAATAACAGAAAAAGGGGGAATAAAACCCATAAAACACTTCGTTTTATTGTCACAATCACCTTTTTTTGTCCAGCTTTTCTTTGTAGTTCATGCCGCCAAAGAGCCTTTGTACATCCTTAAAACCATTATTAATCAGAAAAGAACAGGCGACAAATGACCTTTTCCCCTTCTCATCAACAACAATGACCGGCCGGTTTCCTGGTATCGTATGGAGCTTCTTGTGCAACATATACATAGGTATATTTATGGCGCCATCTATATGTCCCTCTTTGAACATAGCCTCTGTACGGACATCAAGTATCAAAAGCTCTTTCTTTTCTACCATCATCTTTTGCAACTGTATAAATTTTACAGACACTACAGGCATTCTTCTGACCCGCTTCGTTGTTTCAACCTCGTAGCCGGCACTTTTCCATTCCGGCAAGCCCCCTTTCAGAATGTAAATATTTTCATAACCCATCGCCACGGCCTTTTTATAAACCTCATTAGCCCTTTCGCAATCTTTAGATTCACAATAAAAAACTATCGGCCTTTTCTTGTCTTTCAGGAGCAATGGGGCATTTTTGTCAAACTCCTCGAGGGCTATGCAAATAGAACCGGGTATTCTGTGATCCATACACTCGATATAGCTCATCGTATCAACAGTTAGTGCCTTGCCCTCTTTAATAAGAGACACGGTTTCTTCAGGGTCCACATATCTCGGATTGCCAGCATTTGCAGGTGCAACAAGGCATGAAAAAATCAACATTGTATAGAGTATAAAAAGCATCAGGTACTTGAGGGACATAATCTACCTTAGTATTTTTAGGTCATGCACCCCTTTGGGAAGGGGTGCATATAGAGTATTATTTTTCCATGGGTACATTCGGGTCTGCTGCCCATTCCTGAGCTGATCCGTCGTATACCTTTACATTGGTGTATCCTGAGAGGCTGTATGCCATAAACCAGGCAGGTGTGGCAAACATGCCCGTGTCACAGTAAAAAATAATTGTTTTTGTTTTATCCGTCCCGATTACGGGGGCCATTATCTTTTCAATCTCGTCTTTGCTTTTGTAAGTCTTGTCTTCATTCAGCAATGTTCCCCAGGGAAGGTTCTTTGCATTTTTTATGTGCCCTGCCCTTTCAACAAAAGTCTGCTTTTTCTCACCGCTGTAAAAATCAGCGGGACGCACATCCACAATAATAGCCTTGTCAAGGTTTTTCATGACATAATCCTTGCTTACAAGAATGGTCTTATCGAATTTTGGTGTAAATGGTTTTGCCTTGGGTTTTACGATTGTTTTTGTAAGGGGCTTTCCATCTTTTTCCCATTTTTCAACTCCACCATTCAGAATTGCAACATCCTTGACTCCGGCATAAATGAGTGTCCATGCAACTCTTGCGGCGCTTACCAAATCAATCGGCGCAGCAACGGTTCCAGCTATAACAACAACCCAACCGAGTCCTGACTTATCCCGGCATCTCCGATGAGATCCTTGAGGTCATCATCAGATATCATTTCATTCAATATGTCCTTTTTCTTTGTAATCCATGATTTGGCCAGTATGCTTATCGAATTCTGGATATGGTTTTCCTTATAGTCTTCAGCCTTTCTGATGTCGACAATTACCACCTTAGGGTTTGAGATGTTTTTCGCAAGCCAGTCCGTGGATACAACAGGTTCCACATTGGCTGCATGTACTAAAAGCGGGAGGAAAAACAACAGACCTATAAGAATGAAATACTTCTTCGCTGAATTTTTCATTTGTACCTCCTTCATTAATTAATTTTCAAGGGCTTCATGTTGAATATCAAACCTTCATTTGCCTTTGAACCATCCTTCATGAGCAATTCCTTTGTAAGAAAATGCTTCTTTTCCACATGGCACACATCGCATGAGCGCGTCCTGTCTGTCCTTTTCCTGATATTGTGGACAGGCGTCGCCTTGTAATCAGTTACGGTGTCAAACAGTTCCATTTTTATACCCGCTTTTGTGAAGGTATCCCTCACGATAGGTATTATTCTTAAGGTTGTGAGGGTCTTCTCATCTCCGGGGTCCTTGCCCAGTATAAAACCCGGTTTTGAAGTTGAGCCTTTTTCGAGATGGCAGCTATAGCAGTTCCTGTATTCTCCCTGAGAATGACACCCGTAGCAGCTCACCTTTCCGTCATGTTTCGTATGCGCCAGCTTTACCGTTGCTTTTGTCTCACCTCCTGTCTTATGACAATCCTTGCACTTTGGCCTTCCCTTTGCCTCGTTCTTGGTCAAATACATATTCCCGTCACCGTGCAATCCCGCTTTCTTATGGCAATCCATACACGTCATGCCCTTCTGGTAATGAACATCAACGCCTCCGCCGTATTCGCCGGTAAACTCCGGATAGACCCTTCCGCCATGACAAAATGCACAGGTCTTTCCTTCATCCTTTTTTACAAACCTATGCCCTTCAATAAGCCCGGCGCTTATACCTTCCACAGAGGGAGAGAGAACATGGCAGTCACCGCAGGTCGCATGGCAACTCTTGCAGGATGTGCCAAAAACCTTTTTCTTAAACACCATATCCTCATTTTTTGAAAGTCTTCTGGAAATACTGTGCTGGAATCCCTGGACTGTATAGTGCAGGGATTTTGTATAGCTATTGGCAATATCGGTGTGGCATTTACCGCACACGTTCAGGTCGTCAGATGGTCTTTTATTTATATTCTTGTGTGCAAGTTCCTTTTCAGGCAGTTTTTCATTGCCCATGTGACAGGGTATGCAACCCTCTTTAAAATGCGGGTCCTCATTCAGTATTGTCTTATCTATCAGATACCGTTTGTAATAGGTCTCCGGCCTAACTGGCGGAGGTGCACCGGCTCACCCGCCTCCTGCTTCCTCACTTAGCGTCGGGACAACCACAAGCGACTTCAGCATCTTTTGATCTGTATGGCACCTTACGCAACTGGATTCATTCCCAAAGGCGGCAAAGGCGGCAAAAAGAATAAAAAATGACACGAGATATACAATCTTCATTGGTCTCCTGTAAGGCCAAGTCTACTGTGTATTTCTTAACACTTATTCCATAAACTCATTATATCACCCAAAACATAATTATGAAGAAAAAAATCATAAGGCAGACATATTTACTTGGACTTTTGCAATTCGTGAACAACTGATGATAGGTATTTTGCATCACTCAGGAAGATAGCCCTGAAATATAGGGCTACAAGGTGTATTTCTCAATAAACTCTATCATGTCATCCGGTATCGGCGCTTCAATAACAATCGGTGTTCCTTTGACAGGATGTATAAACTGAATTCTATATGCATGGAGAAGTGCCCTATCAGCTATATGCTTTGCCTTTTTTCCGTACAGATCGTCTCCGGCAACAGGGTGACCAATGTGAGAGAGGTGAACCCGTATCTGGTGAGTTCTGCCGGTTTTCGGATATGCCTCTATGTAGCTAAAGCCGTTGATCTGCTCTACCACTTTAAATGAGGTTAGCGCATCCCTCCCGCCTTCCTTGAGTACCGCCATTTTCTTCCTGTCTATGGGGTGCCTGCCGATATTTCCCTCTATTGCGCCTTCCTTTTTACTTACTGCACCTTCAACAATTGCCCTGTATGTTTTTCGTACAGCCCTTTTTTTGAAAAGTGCAGAGAGCATCTCCTGGGTCTTTGAATCCTTAGCCACAATGATTACACCCGTCGTGCCTTTGTCAAGTCTATGTACAATACCGGGACGCAAGGTTGCCGGTTGTGGATTGTGGAATTCGGAACCCAAAACACTTTGATGAGTGTTTTCTTGATTTTCAAATTCTAAATTCGACATTCGACATTCTAAATTCTCCTGCTCCCTGCCCTCTCCCTCCTGCCCCAGGTACGCCAACACCGCATTGACCAGAGTTCCGTCCTGATGTCCGAATGACGGATGTACGACCATATCCTTTGGCTTGTTGACTGCAAGAAAGTATTCGTCTTCATATAAAATTTCAAGAGGGATTTTCTGCGGGGTAAGCGATAAAGGTTCTTCCGCGGGAATTTCACCATCAATTTCCATAAGGTTTCTGGTCTTCATTGACGGCTTTGGTATTTTTCCGGCAATGGTGACATATCCGCCATCTATCATATATTTTACTTTTGTTCTTGTTATCAGGAGATTCTCGGACAGGAAAACGTCAATCCTTTTGCCTTCTTCACTGCAAACAAAATGGAATCGGTTTTCTGTCACTTATAAACTCTGAAATAAAAATCGAGGTTCAGTTTCGAAGGGCACAATCAATGCCTTTGATAAAAAGCGGTTCATCTTCTTTTAGTATGGTTCTCAAATCGAAGAGCAGCATATCCTTCCCGATTCTGCCGATAATTGGAACGTCAAGATTTCTGAGTCTTTCTTCAAATTCGTCAACACTGATATCAAACGGTTTTATTGCCATACCGAAAGATGGTATAAACACGTCAGGAAAGCTTCCGCCGCCAACCTCGGACGACATTTCCATTGCTGCGACAGTAAGCTTATCAGACAGTTTTCTTATCTTTTTTGCAAGCCCCAGGGCTCTTATTTTTAATACATCTTTTTCTTCATTTAACATTCTCAGTGTCGGTATTTCACGTTGAGCCACACTATCATCAAGGTACAATAAAAGCGTACTTTCAAGAGCGGCAAGGGTCAATTTATCCGGCCTAAGCATTCTTGTTACCGGGTTTTTTTTCAGGGCCTTTATGTATGCCTTTTCCCCCAGTATAATTCCGGCCTGTGGCGCGCCAAGGAGCTTATCCCCGCTGAAGGAGATTATATCCCAGCCTTTTTTTAACTCATCCATAATACAAGGTTCATCATGTATTCCCAGCTTTTTTATTGGGAATAGCAAGCCGCTCCCTGCATCGTAATATGCAGGCAGGTTATATTTTTCGCTCAACGACAGAATTTCCTCTCCTGTCGCTTCATGAGCAAAGCCTCTAATTCTGTAATTGCTCGTATGGGCTTTCATCAAAAGCCCTGAAGACTCGCTTATCGCAAATTCATAATCTTCAATGAATGTTCTGTTTGTTGTGCCTACTTCCCTCAATAGGGCGCCGCTTTTCTTCATCACATCAGGTATCCTGAATGAACCACCGATCTCAATAAGTTCCCCTCTGGAAATGACAACATCTTTTCCTTCCGCAAATGTATTAAGGATAAGAAAAACCGCACCGGCATTATTGTTGACGACAAGGGCGCTTTCAGCGCCTGTAAGTTTTTGCAGAATAAACGTACAATGTTCGTATCGGTCTCCCCGCGAACCGGTCTGGAGATCATATTCAAGGTTGGTAAAAGATGATGCTGCATTTATGACTGCTTCTATTGCTGATTTCGGAAGCAAGGACCTGCCGAGATTGGTATGAATAACAACGCCTGTCCCGTTTATAACCCTTTTCAGCCTCGGACTTATTGACAATTTTGCATGTTTCTCTGCAACCTCTATTATTTCATTTGTCGAGGGGATTTCATTAATTTTTCCTTCTTTTATTGAAACCCTGAGATCATCAAGGCAGGAACGCAACGCATCTTTTGCAACGCTTTCCGGATATATCTTTACAAGTCTTTTCCATGAATCATGCTTCAAGATTTCGTCGACTTTAGGTATATTTCTTAAAAGAGTGTTCATTAATTAAAAAACCTTTTATTTATTTGTAACATACAAGGGAAATGTAATCAACGGATTTTCAAGCAATCCCGGTTATGTTTGTCGGGAATTTTGTAATGTCTCAGTATATTTCACATATTCACCTTGTTCATAATTCATGGTATGATTGACTCACAAACACTTAAGGGGGTGACTGATGGATTACGACGGAAAAGAAAAAGGCTCTTTCTCGTTTCAAGTGGGTAATCCAGTTTGTCGGCTACAAGATATGATGGCCCTTGAAGTGTGGAAAACTTCCTCAAGTTGATGCTGCGCGGTTTTTGCCTGAAGCACTGCTTTCTTCCTGAAGTTGATACTGCGTGGCTTTGTTTTAAATGTACTGTTTCTTCCTGAAAGAGAGTTTTTCATAAACAAGCATCTCATACCAAGTTTCAAGTGGCAACAAATGCCATTTCCCACACGTTTAAGTATTTGTTGCAGATGCCGATAAAAATGTTAGCAGTAGCATGCGATGGCAACCATCATTGAGGAAAGCAAAGGAGACATGGATAAGCTATGTCCGATAACTACGCAGCAACAGTCAAACATCCCGTAAAATCATCCAGCCTCCACCATGCCTGCCGCCTCGCCTGGAGCACGGTGCATCACACCCTCATTGCTGTTGCTGACTTTGCCCTGACGCGTGGTAAGCAAATTGTTAGCTTTGCTGCTGTCGCGGTGGTCATACTAACCAGTGGGGGCAGCGGAGCCGCCGATTTACCTACCGGCGGCAACATCGTTGCCGGTAGTGGCAGAATCGCCCAGTCCGGCAAGACCATGACGGTCACGCAATCGACAAACCGGATGGCCGCCGACTGGCAGAGCTTTAACATCGGTGCGGGCAACACGGTCAATTTCGTCCAGCCCTCGGCCACCGCCGTGGCGCTCAACCGTGTCCTGGGTGCCGATGTCTCGGTAATCCAGGGCACGCTCAAAGCCAACGGCCAGGTCTTCCTGGTGAACCCCAACGGCGTGCTGTTCTCGCCCACGGCGCAAGTCAATGTGGGCGGCCTCGTCGCCTCCACCCTCAACATCACCAAAGATGACTTCATGGCGGGCAACTACCGCTTCATCGGCAACTCCGCACAAAGCGTGCGCAACGAAGGCGAAATAAAAGTCGGCGCTGGCGGCACGGTGGCCCTGATCGCCGCCCGTGTCGAAAACCTTGGCCGTATCGAAGCACCGCAAGGAAACGTACTGCTGGGCGCCGGGCAGAAAGTGCGGCTCGACCTGGGCGGCCCGGTCAAGCTCGAAGTGGAAGCAGGCGCACTCAACGCGCTGATCGAACAGGGCGGAGCCATCCGAGCCGATGGCGGCCGGATCTACCTCACCGCCAAGGCAGCGGGCGACCTGGCCAGCAGCGTCATCAACAACACCGGTATCATCGAAGCGCACACCCTGGCCACGGGCGAAAAAGGCCAGATCATGCTGATGGGCGACATGCAAGTCGGCACCGTCAATGTCAGCGGCACCATCGATGCCAGCGCACCCAATGGCGGGGACGGCGGCTTTATTGAGACATCGGCGGCAAAGGTGCGCATATTGGAAACGGCTCGGGTCACCACAGCGGCAGTGGGCGGCAGAACGGGAACCTGGCTGATTGACCCGCATGACTACACGATCGCGGCTTCAGGTGGCGATATTTCCGGTACTCAACTGGGGACAAATCTAAACAGCAACAACATCACCATCCAAAGCTCAGACGGCGCAAGCGGCACCAACGGCGACATCTTTGTAAACGATGCCGTTACCTGGGCAACTGCCAATACACTGACGCTTAGCGCGTGGCGCAACATCAACATCAATGCCAACATCAGCGCGTCGCAAGGGACGCTGAAACTTTATTACGGGCAAGGCGCGCTCAATAATTCAGACACCGCTGTAAATCCCTCAAGGATCTACATCGGTTCCGGCGCAACCATTAATCTGAGCGCCGGGAAGCATTACTACACGAAGCTCGGCAGTGATGGCGAAGAAACCGCCTGGACCGTCATCACGGCTTTAGGAAACGAAGGCTCTTTGAACGATGGCACGCTTCAGGGGATTAATGGTGTTTTCGATGACTGGGGAACCATAGCCGGAAATTATGTGCTTGGCGCAAATATTGATGCCACTCCAACTAAAGACTGGAATGGCGGCCAGGGATTTACCCCTTTGGGGCTGACCGGTCTTAGCAATGTGTTTACCGGACGGTTTGACGGACTTGGTCATACGATCGACAAACTCTATATCAACAGGCCTGGTGAATGGTTTGTTGGGTTTTTCGGCATCTCAGATCCAACCAACGGCAGCACTTATGTATGGAAAGGCTCTCCCATCGATACCCCGCAAATTGCCAATTTCCGGCTTACGAACCTGTATGTTGTAGGCGGAGGCACCGTAGGCGGCGTTGACGGCGAGAATCGAAACTCGTCTATCTCCAACGTCTACGCATCGGGAACCGTATATTCCACAGGTGGTCGGGTAGGCGGGTTGGTGGGCAACAACAAGTATGGCCTTGTTCTTAATTCCTATTCAACCGTCAACGTAACGGGCGGTGATGGAACCGGGGGCCTGGTCGGTGAATTCGAGGGCGTTGCCTACATTACGAATTCGTATGCCTCCGGGACGGTGAGCAAAGCGGACCCCTCGGACGCCTGGTCAACCAACTACGGCGGATTGATCGGCAATATGGGCTGGGATTCGGCAGTAGTGACGAACTCGTACTACAACACCAGTGTCAATACCGATGCCTCTATGGCAGATAAGACCTCCTATGGGTTAAGCGCCAGCAGTCTGACCGCCGCCGCGAAAACCAACTGGAGTGCGTCAATATGGGACACGTCGGGGGCATTGCCGAGCTTGAAGCAATTCATTGCGATTCCGATATATGGAAACCCGGTAGCAGGAGGGACAAGTAACCCGGATGATAACGTACCGGCGACAACGTACGTCACCTATACGCTTGCCTCGCTGGCCGGTTATCAATACCAGGGCACGGCCTATCAATTGAGCAATTTATGGTCGTCGAGCAGCATCTTCGGTTCGAGCTACGCCGGTTGGGCGGCAAACGCAGACTATAGCTTTATGTATAACAACAACGCGGTAACCGGTTTCACCAATGCAGGAACCTACAGCAATATCGGCATTAACGTATTGAAGAGCGGTTATGCCTTGTCGGGCAGCGGCAATTCCCCGGGTACGTTGACCATCAACCCACGCCCGATCACGGTCACGGCAGACGCCAAGAGCAAAATCTACGGCAACGCCAATCCGACGCTTACCTATCAAGTCACCGCCGGCAGCCTTGTCAACAGTGACAGCCTCTCGGGAGTACTGAGCCGCACGGCCGGAGAGAACGTCGGCAACTATACCATCAACGCCTCGGCCCTGGCCAACGGCAACTACCTGATCACCGCCAACAACGGCACGCTGACCATAACGGACAACCCGGCCATAACGGACAACCCGGCCATCATCATGACCCAGCGGTCTGTGGCGGGAATCATCTCGGGCTCGTCTACCGCGGGAGCGGGGAGTCCATTTATGTCTTCTTCACCTGAGTCTTCCATGACTAGAGGTGCGGACGGCCGCGGACAAAACAACACCGCCAACCTGGGAAACAGCGCCGGTTTTGTTCGCGCCGATGGCTTAAGCGCTAGCGGCGGTCTGACCTTTGTCGAGGTTTCGTCGCTTCCGGGGCAAGGAACGGCTGGTGCTGGTAAAACCAGCAACACAGGCGGTATGGGCGGTGCAGGCACCCAGGTGGCCGGAGTCGATCCCCATGGCTTCATGCGAGTGTTAGTCGTGAATGGCGGCATTAACCGGGGCGGGGACCCTAGCAATCAACAATAAGGATTCCTTTGCTATGAATACGCATTTCACTATACTGCACCCTGTCGCATCTTCACTTTTTATACTATTGGTCGCCTTGGCAGCCCTGTTTGCGGTCGCACCAGCCTTCGCCCAAACCCCACCCAACGCCGGCCAGTTGCTGCAGCAGGAGCGGATGGCGCCACAGTTGCCGAAGACGACCACCCCCTTACGCATCCAACCCCCGGCATCCTTGTCGTTGATGCCCGGCGGCGTCACCGTGACACTTCAAGGCGTTCGCTTCAAGGGCAACACGGTATTTTCCGCCGAACAGTTGGCGGCCGTTCTCGGCGAGGTGACCGGAAAGTCCTTCGACATGGCCGGCCTCCAGGGACTGGCCCAACGCCTTTCGGAACACTACCGCACAGGCGGCTATCCCTTTGCCCGCGTCTATCTGCCAGAGCAGAAGTTTGCCGACGGAGTGCTCACCCTGACCGTGCTGGAAGGCCGTTATGGTCAGATTACCACCACCGGCGATGCAGCAATTGCCTTACCAGCCCGTCGTTTCCTCACCAATCTCAAGCCCGGTGCGGTGATCGAAACCGCCGCGTTGGAACGCGCCACACTGGTGCTGGGTGACCTGCCCGGTATCAAGACCGCGCCCCTAATCCGACCGGGCCAAGAGTTAGGTACCGGTGACTTGGTGGCGGGGGTATCGCGCACCCCAGCCTGGAGGGGCGATGTGGGGATGGACAATTATGGCAACCGCTATACGGGTGAATACCGTTTGCGGTCCAACCTCACCGTCGATAGTCCCTTCACGTTCGGTGACCAACTAACCCTGATGAGCCTCGTCAGCCAGATAGGCCAATGGCTGGGTAACCTCAGCTATAGCCTGCCGGTCGGCAGTTCCGGCCTGCGCGGTAATGTCGGATATGCCCATACCTACTACGAACTGGGTGATAAATTTACCAGCCTAGGCGCTACCGGCACGGCGGACATCATCACGCTGGGCTTGTCTTATCCCCTGATTCGTTCGCGCCAGTCCAATCTCAGCCTAGCCGCCACCTACCAGCACAAGCAACTGGAAGACAAGCAGGACGCGGTTGGCATAAAATTAAACAGGACCAGTGATGTGCTGCCCCTGACCTTACAATTTGACCATCGCGATACATTTGCCAGCGGAGGTATCAGCTACGGCAGTCTGGTGTTCACCGCGGGCAATCTGGGTTTGGATCCCACGCAGAAGAAGGTCGATGCCGCCACGGCGCAGACCAATGGTGATTTCCTGAAATGTAACCTCGACGTGGCGCGCGTGCAGGCCACGTCGTTGTCCAACCTTACTCTATATGGTCGTGTTTCAATACAGTGGTCCAACAAGAACCTGGATTCGTCCGAAGACTTCGGTCTGGGCGGCCCCAGTGGGGTGCGCGCCTATCCGGTCGGTGAGGGCTTCGGTGATGAGGGCTGGCTGGCGCAAATCGAGGCTCGCTACCAGATCGGCGCATTTGCACCTTATGCATTTATTGACGCAGGCCGGGTGACGATCAATCACACGCCCTGGTCGGCAGCCACTAATTTCCGTGAACTGGGGGGCAATGGTGTCGGGGTGCGTTACAACGACGGCACATGGAACGTGGATGCAAGCCTGGCTTGGCGCAACATGGGCGGCCCCCCCACCTCGGATACTACCGATCGCAACCCCCGGGTTTGGGTGACGCTCGGCTGGCGGTTCGGATGAAAACAAAATTGCGATTGATCGCAAACAACCCTAGAGTGTGGGGATGAGAAGGCTGGGGGTCAGGTCTTGTTTTTTGCACCCATGGCGCTATTTATAAACCAACATTTCTTCTCGTAATTCACAATCACGGTAAAAAGGCCATGTACTTGACTCGTAGGTGAAAGCGCAAATGTACGTATAGCAACTTGAAATCCTCATATTGGCATACTTTCTTTTTGAATATATGAAGTATCGGAATGAGTATATCTCATCATATTACCCACTCAATGTGAGAAAGAGCCAAGGATATCATCCTAAGGGCGTTCCCGGCGTTCCTTGTATTCCCGAATGACTTTCAAGAACTGTTCCCCATACATCTCAACTTTGCGTTGCCCTATTCCGGATACGTTTCTCATTTCTTCCAACGAATCAGGGAGGATTGCCATAAGTTCTTTCAGGGTTTTATCGTGGAATATTACATAGGGCGGTACGGATTGTGATCTGGCGATTTCAAGGCGCAGCAAGCGAAGTTTCTCCCAAAGTTCATCCTGATACATTTCAGGGAGAATGGAATCCTTTTCTTTTTTAATGACTATCCTGCCTTTTTCAAGACCTTTGCATAATTCCAACTTCTCGTCTTTTTGTGTCTTCGCAATCACTTTTTATGTTTTTTCTGTCTCATCGGGCAGCAGTTTGAGCCTCCATAATTAGCTTATTGTTCCCCTTTCTGCCCTTTTAGGGGTTCTTT
>JAPLKC010000020.1 GCA_026388255.1 Pseudomonadota bacterium
GGCTGCTGTCTTCCTGGTGTTTTACGTTTTCTATTTTCTTTGTCATGCGAAATACTACATCAATTAAATTAAATATGCAATTAAATTTTAATATTATTTTAAATTTATTTTGTCATACCATCTGTATTATTTGTTCCGGAATACCTTTTCTCAGGGAACCATATTTAAAACAAAACGCTTATTATTATAGTGTAGTTTCAATCAACGGATTCCTCGAAGCTCTGCTTCGGGGCAACCACATTCCCTCGCCCCTTGCGGGAGAGGGCAGGGTGAGGGGAAACCTCGCAGCTCAGTCGCTGGGAGGTTCATTTAGTAATATTGCCTGATTCAAAATATAATTAAATATACAATTATTTTCATTGACATCATGCGATGGCAATTTTATACTTGCATGTTGCATAGATATCAATATATGTATAGGCATTAAAAACTAATTAAAGGAATATGGATAACTATGAGACTTCATGAATATGAGGCATTAGACATTTTTGAACAGAATGGTATCCCGGTACCGCGCCGTGGTGTTGCAGGAAGTATGCATGAAGCACTCCATGTGGCCGGAGAAATTGGTTATCCTGTTATGTTGAAAGCACAGGTACTGGTTGGTGGCCGTGGACTTGCCGGTGGCATCAAGACTGCATCAACGCCGGATGAGTTGAAAGAAATGGCCGAAGCGCTGCTTAACTCAGATATCAAGGGGTTGCCTGTACACAAGATACTTGTCTGCGAGAAAGTTGAGGTTGCAAAAGAATTGTATCTGGGTATAACCGTTGATGGTTATTCCGGTAAACCGGTTATTGTGGCCAGCACCGAAGGCGGCATGCTTATCGAGGAAACGGCAAGGACATCGCCGGAAAAAATTGCAGCAATCCATATTGACCCCTCTTTCGGGTACTATCCTTATCTGTCGCGCAGCCTTTTGAAAATGCTCGGACTCAAGCAACAGCTTATTACTGCATGGACAGATGTAATCAGCCAGTTATATGCTGTGGCGTTGCGTTACGAATCGCTTATTACCGAGATAAATCCTCTTGTTGTCCTTCCAAACGGTGGATTGATTGCCGTTGATGCAGTGCTGGAGGTTGACGACTCTGCCCTGTCAAGGATTCGTTTCCCTCTCCCTGATCGTGTTGATCGGATTGAGAACCCCCTTGAGCGCAGAGGCAGGGAGATCGGTGTTACCTATGTGGATCTCGACGGGGATATCGGGCTAATTTCTTCAGGGGCAGGTCTTGGCATGGCCTCTATGGATATTATCGGTGAGAAAATGAAACCATCCAATTTTCTTGAAACCGGAGGAGGCATTACGGCTGATCTGCTATACCGGTGCATGGAACTTCTCATGATGAAGCCCGGACTCAGAGCGATATTCATCAATGTCTACGGTGGTATAAACCCTATTCATGAAGGCGCCAAAGGTGTAGTCCGTTATATACAGGAACATAATGTTAAAATTCCAATTGTTGCCAAAGCCCTCGGAAACCGCCAGGAAGAGACATGGGAAATATTTCGTTCAGGAGGCGTACATGTAGTCACCGAGGTGGCAACTGAAAGGGCTATCGATAAGCTCTACGAACTGGTTGGAGGAAACTGATGAGATTTTATCTTTCCTTGACAAGTTCAAGTACATTTTTTCAAATATCAAAAGATAAAAGTTATATCGAGGTCTGCCCATGAGCATATTAATGAATGATTCTACCCGTGTTATCGTACAGGGTATTACCGGTCGCATCGGAAGCGCCCAGACACACTGGATGCTCGAATATGGAACAAAGGTCGTCGGCGGAGTTACCCCGGGCAAAGGGGGATCTGCCGTTGAAGGCCTGCCGGTTTTTGACAGTGTTGAAGAGGCTGTGAGAGAGACAGGGGCAAACGCATCGGTTTTTTTTGTCCCGGCAGCTTTTGTCCTCGATGCTTTTTTGGAAACCATCGACGCAGGGATCAAGCTTATTGTCATTGTTCCTGAATATATCCCTGTAAAGGATGTTATAAGAATGCGGGATTATGCCATCGAAAAGGGTGTTTTTGCCCTCGGACCAACAACTCCCGGTATTCTTGTCCCCGGAAAGGGGAAAATGGGTATTATGCCCGCTTCATTGTTTGCGCCTGGTCGCGTAGGGATTATTTCCCGCAGCGGTACACTTTCTTATGAATTTGCGGGCATTCTCTCAGAAGGCCATGTCGGGCAAAGCACTGTTGTAGGCATGGGCGCCGATCCGGTTGTCCTGAGGAACCTTGCCGATATTCTTGAACTCTTCCAGGAAGATGAAGGTACTGACGGAGTTATTGTTGTCGGTGAAGTGGGTGGAGAACAGGAAGAAAAGGCCGCCGGGTTTATTT
This sequence comes from Pseudomonadota bacterium, assembly GCA_026388255.1. Taxonomy (NCBI): domain Bacteria; kingdom Pseudomonadati; phylum Pseudomonadota; species Pseudomonadota bacterium. The sequence goes on from JAPLKC010000020.1 coordinate 2,341, forward strand.
CCAGAAGAATGACAAAGCCTGTTGCTGCATATATTGCGGGCCGTCACTCTCCGCAAGGCAAACGCATGGGTCATGCAGGCGCTATTGTGCGTGGATCATCAGGAACGGTAGACGGCAAACACGAGGCATTGCGTGCAGCAGGAGCCGAAGTCCTTGAAAGTCCCATACATGTTGCACAGTGGGCTAAGAAACACGATCTAAAATAAAACTTCAGAATTTTCTTTTTATTTATTTGAATTGGTAATTATGATAAGCACTTATTGCCACGCCCGCAAGGCGGGCCTTTACGCGGCACACTTTGGTCAAGAAAAAGTTACATTTCCTTAATATCCTACCTGAAAACTTTTATATAAAACATAAAAAAGCCTTATATACCCATATTGGCCAGTATCTGGGAGATTTTGTTTACAGTTTCTACGAGCTTCGGATGGGTATTTTCAAGTTCGTCAATTGATGAGGTCAATCCTGATAGTGACAGTTTTATGAGGTTTTGATTCTTCTTTACCCGTGTTGCTTCATGGGTAGAAACCTTGGCAAAGCCCGTGATACTTTCAGCATATTCGGCATGGGTTTTTGAAAGTTCCAGGACCTCGGATTTCAGGGTTGATAACAATTTCAATAAATCATCCCTGTCCTTTTCTCCTATTGATCCGGCATTTTTAATGTTTGTTTCGATATTGGTAATAGTTTTTTCCAACATGTCTTTATTCCTTCCTTTAGAAGTTACTTACCGTGATTATTCTAACATTAGTTGCTCAACCGTTCAAGACACCTTTTAAAAAACCTTGAGCTGTGAACAAAATATGGTATGTTATTCACATCATATACATGGAGGTCTGAATAAATATGGAATTAATAGAGGCCATTAAGGGAAGAAAGAGTATACGGGCTTTTAATCCGGATATAGTTCCGAGAGAAAAGATAGAAGAGATATTAAACATTGTAATAAATGCACCATCTGCAATCAATCTCCAACCCTGGGAGTTTATTGTTGTCATGGGTGAAGAAAAGGCAAGGCTAAGCAGAAAGCTTATTAAGGCTTACAGGGAAAAGCAGATATCCTGTAGCCCCGGAAATGTAAAGCCCCTGGCCAATACGTTCAGTAGGAGAGGAACTGAATCTTTTGAACTGATGAACCCCTATCTTGAGCAGATGGGTCAGGATTTCAATCGTTTTGTCAACGAGGGGAGCTGCAATTTTTATGGCGCTCCTGTTGCTGTCATACTCTGTCTCGATAATGCCTTCTCCAAGGCACGCCTTGTAGATATCGGCATTGCTCTGGGATATTTTACGCTTGTTGCGTATGATCTCGGTTTTAACACCTGTCCTATAGGCCTCATTAATGCTTATGAAGATGAAATAAAAGAGGTACTGGATATACCGGAAAACAAGGATGTAGTTATAGGCGTCGCCCTTGGTTATCCTGACCAAAACAGCCCTATAAATAATTTCAAATCGCCCAGAGAGGGTCTTGAAAACTTTGTCAGGTGGATTGAATAGATTCACAACCATTCCACCACGACCTTGTATGATGTAGAAAAGATATCTGTACTGAAATTATTATTAAAAAAAGATTATTTTCTTAACAATATTTAAACTTAGATAAAAGTTAAAAGCGAACTCCTTTCAAGTCAGATTCTTTATAATCTTAAATGATGAGCCAAAATAACAACCCGATAACAAAAACAAACTTCCGCAGATAATCACTCTGCCTGCAGTTTTGTCCCGAGGAATCTATTTTTTGTCGGCAATCTTCTGTTCAAATTTTTCCCAAAATGCCGAATCAGAAGTCCGCCAGTATGCTCCCCATTGTTTCACGAAAACGCCCTCAACAAGCTTTAGAATTCGTCTCCAGGCATGGCCATATTCGTACGTCAGGACATCTTCAAGAAAAGGAACTACTGATCCAAGCCTTTCTTTTGGCAAATATGCACGAGCTCCCAGCTCAATCGATTGTTTGAATGATTCAGGCGATAAGGCATGAGCAGTGAGCATTACTGTGGGGATCGGATATGGGCCCGAGGATGCTGTGCGCAAAAGATCAAAACCGCGAACGCCCATGATGTCGAGAATGACCACATCGTACGTCCAGGATGTTAGAAGTTCGGAAGCCTTTTCGTAAGACGTGGCTGTATCTATCTGACATTTAGGGGCATATGATCGGATTTCCTCCTTTAGTACTTCAAGGATATCCGGTTCATCATCTACTGCAAGAATTCTTTTATTGTTTAAAATTGACTCTTTCACAATATCCCTCCTTTATTTTGAAAGAGGCCAAGCCTCCATTAAGTATTTCCATGTCAACAAGGCCTCTTTCAGGGGGTCAGATATAAGCCTAAAAAACATACGTCAGTCGATATTTCTCTACCTTACCGTTTGTCCCACGGAAGAGCCACCTTGACTTTATATCCTTTACTCATGTTAAAAGGATAGACTGTCTTGAGCTGCCCATCCGACCACTGAAACGCACCAAGATCAAAAATTGCCGTTCCGTCCGGGTTGTATTTTATATCGCCCATTGTTGTCCCCTTGAACTGGGTTGTCAGGACCTGGCGTATCTTGGCCCCATCAAGGGTGCCGGCATTTTCTATTGAAGTCCAGAGAGTCTGGCATATCGCATAGTAGAGTCCTATGCTGACCGACCGTTTTTTGAACTGCTTAAAGTACCTTTCTCCGAGCTCTTTCGCACCGGGGTAAGGGAAGTCTTCGGACCAGAAACCGTCAGCGAGGACATACTGGGCGTCCTTGCCCAGGGCATTCGCGAAGTCCGAGGTCCACGTTCCTTTGTATCCGTGGAAGTACTTCAGATTCAGTCCAGCCTCTTTCATCTGACGTACGAATGTGATGGCGTCCTGGCTGGCAGAAAACATGATAACTGCGTCAATGCCCTTGGATTTCAGCTTCAGAATCTGGGAGGAGTAGTCTTTTGCTCCGACTGCCATGTTCTCGGCCAGCGCAATCTCATATTTGTACTTCTTGGCGCCTTCCTGGAGGGCTCCGCCCAAGCCCCTCCCGTCTGTGGTGTCTTCCATCAGGAGAGCTATGTTCTTTGGTTTATCGGCAGTGGGGATTGTATCGAGTACCTTAAAAGGCACTTCAGCGCCTTCAACCACTGAAAAGAAATACAGGGTAGACCATTTGAACTTCTGTGGTCGCCATAGTTCGGGAAAGAGAGTCGTCACGTGGTAGTATTTTTTTAGTTTATCAGCGGCAACACAGGTGGGCAAAGACAAATTTGTTGTAAACGTTGAAAGCAGTAAATCAACTTTGTCAACCTTAACCAGCCTTTCCAGGGCTGCTGCTGCTTTGCCAGGATCGCTTTCAGCATCGGCAACAACGAGTCTTACGGGAAGTTTCTTTTTGAACTGCTTGACAAAGACTCCCCCCTTGGCGTTGATATCCTTTATTGCCTGCTCATAAGCCCATTTCTGCTCGCTCGCCTCCATTGACAAAATACCGGTCATGGGCAGTGGCGTGCCTACGACGATTTCCTTCTTGTCCGCTGCCTGAACGACGGTAGACAAAAATAAGAAGGCTGTCGCCAGTAGTAAAAAAAGTCCGATATACCATGTACTCCTTAACTTCACCATGTTCAAATCCTCCTTTTTTATTTTGTTGTACTGAATGAGTCTTAATCACCCTCCTTTTTATTTAGTTTCCGTTCACTAAAACACTGCACGTTATGAAGCCTTTTTTATCCTTTGGAACATCCTGCCCGGCTTGAGGCCAATCAATCCTTTAGGCAGGAACATAATCGAAAAAATGATAAGCAGTCCTGAGAATATGGGGTGAATTTCGGGCAAAGCATACTTGGCGATTTCGAAGACAACAGTGAGAAAAAGTGCCCCTATGACAGGGCCGGATAGGGTGCCGGCGCCGCCGAGAACGCACATGAGAACAGGATAGAGAGTCCAGTTTAGGCTGTAGAACCCTTGTGGCTCCACATGGAAAATATAGTAGGCCTGGAGCGCTCCGCATAGTCCAGCGAGAAAAGCCGCTATTGCGAAGGCTAAGACCTTAAACTTCAGTATGTTGATACCACTCGCAGCGGCAGCAGTCTCATCATCCCTCACAGCCACAAGTGCCAGTCCTATATTGGATTTGGTCATATAGTAAGTGATGCCGAGGGCAAGTAGTGCGAGAAAGAGGGCAATGAAATAGTGGGGCGTGAGGGTGTTGAAGGAAGAAGAGGGAAGCAGGATACCTGTTGGACCCGCAGTAAAAGCTCCTCCCTGGATCGTAACAAGCCTTAATATTTCTCCAAGCCCCAGGGTTCCCAGGGCAAAGTAGTCTCCTTTCAGCTTTGAGAGAAGCGGAATACCTACAAGGATGGCCAGAATTGCAGCGGCACACCCGGCGGCAAACATACCCAGGGGATCAAGATAGCCGATCAACTCCCGGGACCACCCGATGGCAATAACATATGCGCCCAGACCGAAGAATGCGTGGAGACCGAGGGTTACCTGTCCTGTATAGCCTGCTACGATATTCCATGCCTGGGAGAGAGTGACGTAAATAAAAGCCATGAACAGAAAGTAGACAACATAGGAAGTCTCAGGATCAAAAATAAGGGGAACAGCAACGCATGCTGCCAGGATTATAATAGACAATATAAGTTGTTTTTTACTCATCGTTTTTTTCATAGTTTAGCGCTCGTGTCCCTTGAAAAGATGCCTTCCGGTTTGAACATCAGCACGAGGAGAAAGACCGCATAGGAAATTACATCAGCCCATCCTCCTGAGAGAAAAAAGGCGCTGTAGCTTTCAACTACGCCTAACAGTATTCCCCCGAGAAGGGCTCCTGCCACATTGCCCATACCGCCCAAGGCAAGGGCGATCATTGCTTTGAGGCCAAAGACAAACCCGGAGAAAGGATCGAATGCATAGGTTGTTGCCGTAGCAACGCCGGCGAGCCCTGCGAGCCCCATGCCTAAGGCAAATGTTACAGTATTAACCTGATGCGGGGTAATGCCGACCAGCATTGCATATTCCAGGTTCTCAGAGGCCGCACGTACTGCTTTCCCCAACAGGGTCTTTTTGAGAAACAAAGTTACCCCCGTGGCGCCCAGGATGGCCATCACAAATACCATGAGGCGGACAAAAGAGATCTTCATGCCCATCAGGGTTAATGCGTAAGTCGAGTAACTTGTCTGAAGCGCCCTCGAGTTGCCGGTGAATACCACAAACATGAGATTTTCC
>JAPLKC010000021.1 GCA_026388255.1 Pseudomonadota bacterium
TCAGGGTTATCTTTTTGCTGCCAACCTCGATTGCCCTGACCGTGATAAGATTTTTGAGGCCGTCATGAAGATACCCGTCACCAATGCCACCCTGAATAATCTGCTCACAGCATACAAAAAAGTCAAACCGGACACAACCAACACAAAACCTATACCCGTGAAGAAACAGGTTGCCAGCCTGATATCCGTGAAGACAGTTTTTGAGAAGGGCCTTGGAACTTATATAAGAGAAGACCTTGAAAAACTCCTCTATGAACTGCAGGTTTTCTGTGATTTCGTGCAACAGCAGGTGCCTATGGCCCCATACGGTAAGAAAAGGCCGCCCCAGGTATGAGTAAGAAGCAGGGGCTATACCGACACGCTCTCGATAAATTATAAAACACATCCAGGTCTGAGATATTTGCCATAAGAGTTGCGGGGAAACATGCAAGAACAGGTCTTAAGAGATTTCCGTATCAACTGCAAGCTCTCTGTACACTGGTAGAGGAGCTGGTTCTACTTCTCCTCGTTGATATTCTTGGTTTCGCTCTTTTTATGTTCCATTTCCTCAAAATATTTTTGATATTCTTTAAACACTACTGCTGCGTATTTTGACCACGCGCCCGAAGGGATATAATTGTTTTCTGACAGCCGGTTTACCAGTTCTTTGGCAACAATCTTATCGGGTCTTTTCCCCTCCCTGTAAGCATCATTGAAGATTCTGTCCAGACCGGTTACTCCCACCTTGCCACCATCAGGGAAGGTAAGCATCCGTGGTCTATCTGTTGATGGTGCGCAGCATGGACCCATTCCTTGATTTATTTGTGCCGACACGATTAACCTCCTAAAAAAAATCTAAGCAACAAAGGAATTCCTATCCAAATTCTGTCTATCTCTAACCGAGGGATATTCTTCACCGGTCAGGTTCCTCCTGAAAGAGGGAGGCTGCCTCGCAGCAACATCATAGGGTGTCTATTACCCTTTGGTGTCGGTTTGACTCTTAACGTGCTTTCGGTACTCCTTCAGTAGTACATAGGCATAATCTTTACGGGCGTGTTCAGACGAAGGAATGTAGTTTTTTGCGGCTTCCAGCCTGCCGATAATCTCTTCGGCGGTCTCATCATTTGCCTGTCTGCCTTCAGTGTAAAGTTCGGCCATAATTTCATCCAGACCATACACGCCAGCCTCTGTGTCATCGATAAATTTCAGTATGTGCCAACTAACTGTTGGTTTTGGGGGAATTCAGCACCCTCCTGCTCATCCCTTCTCATCATGGAGTAGGAGATCGTCTTCATGTTCATTCTTCGACATATTGTACCTCCTCACTTGTTTTTTTCAGCCAGACCTGGCCGGTAAGTTATGCACATTCCCCGAGAGGCTCTGTCATTAGTATACCAAACATTTGATCAGGTAGCCAGCTACAATAGCAATAAAAAACGTTCAGTGCAAAAACGAAGAGCAGCTTCTTCTTAAACATTAAATCAAGAATTATCATCTCCGGGATGCTGCCCCTGCTCCGCCTATTATGACGGACACTCACCGCGCCCACGTCCATGCCCTCGTCTACAAAATACCCGCGATAGTGGGCCATGCTTTTGAATGCGACTTGGGGGCCGCTCAATTTCTGATTGTCATAGCCTCTCCAACAATATTATAATATTGCCTGAAGCAGGAAAATTGCGAAAGAATTAAGGCAATCAATATGAACCCGGACATTAAAGAAAATATCGTAACGCATTTTCCTCAATTTGAACAGTGTTGGGACAAGGTAGAAAAGTATCTAAATTATAAGAAATTCCATGCAAAAAAGATCCTGCTCCGGGATGGGGAAGTTGCAAAAACCCTTTACTTTATTCTCAATGGCTGTATAAGGACTTATCTGATCAGAGAAGACGGAAGGGAAATAACCATGCAGTTCTTTTTCGAGGGGCAGATGGTAGCTTCAATGGAAAGCTTTTTCTCAAAAAGTCCGGGCAGGGTTTATCTGGAAACAATTGAAGAGACCGGGGTTGTTGCAGTTGACAGCAAAGATTTTGAAAAATTTATCGGGAGTATGGACCCTTCAAAAGACGGTCTTGTATCATTTTTGAAGCATAGGCTTTTCTATTACATGAGCCTTCACACTTCGTTTATAGCTGACCCTCCGGAAAAAAGGTATCTGAAACTAATCGAGGAACACCCGAGGATTATGGAAAGGGTTCCACAGCACTATATTGCTACGTATCTCGGCATAACCCCTGTATCGCTCAGCAGAATAAGGGGCCGCATAAGAAATAATAAAATTAACAAAGGTTAACGACATATTTTATAAAACCTCGTATTATTGATGATAAACAATGGAGGTTTTACTATGAAACAGAATACCAGGATAACTAATATCGGCCTGATTATTGTAAGTTTGACAACGATATTAACAGGTTTTGTTATTCAGTTGCGATATCATATGGATAGACTACCTCCAACTGCAGAAACATGGGGTTTGGCTTATGACAGTTGGTCATCCCTTCACAAATTATCAATTGTGGTGTTTTCACTTCTTACGTTGTTTCACGTCATTGCACATTGGAAATGGTACAAAACAGTAGTTATCAAAAAATTGTTTGCCAAAAATAAGCAAACAATAATTCTCTCAGTAATTTTTATTATTACTGCCGTTACCGGTTATATAGCCTGGTTTGCAGGATTAGCCAATGGAGGAGCGTCATCAGATACTATGCTATTTAGAAAAGCATTCATTGAAATTCATGATAAGATAGCCATATTATTAACTATTTATATAGTTGGCCATATTATAAAACGGATGAAAAGGATCTGAGTTCGTCATTTTCCTCCTTGTATTTAATCCCGCTCTTTGATAGCATGAAGAAAATCAGGTTTAACTTTTCCTTGAGGACTCAATGTGGAAATCAGAATAAAGAGAATAACAACACCGACAATCAATGGACATCCTGATTTGCCGGAAGATACCGCCGTCTACCTGGTTGTTGACAATGATAAAGAGTTCACAATTACCTGCAGGTTTCACATCCACGGCAACAGTCTCTGCCTTTACGGACAGGAAGGAACCCTGCACACAGATGCGGATACCGGTAATGTTTACAGACAGATAGTCTCCCCTGGTGGCGGCTGCGGCTTGATCATAAACGATGAGCCCATCGAGGGACTGTCACCCTGGGCATTGCGTGGCGTTATTATTGCCGAACAAAGCAAGGAAACAGGGGAAATCCTGTTAACAACGGAAGGTTCTAAAAGCGGTTCTGATGAACCGCCGGTCATGTTCATTGACGGCAACGCTACCGTAAAGAATTGATTATTGATTAACTGCTTTGAAGGTATGGATATGCGATAATTCGGTTTCTATTAGGCGCTTCTCTTCTTCAAGGTCATAGTCGTTCTGAATGCCAAGCCAGAACTGAGGTGAATTCCCGAAGAATTTACTAAAACGCAGAGCCGTATCTGCGGTTATACGTCTTTTTGCCTGTATAATTCCGGAAATCCTTGTTCGTGGGATGCTTGTCTCCTTTGCAAGCCTGTATGCCGATATTTTAAGCGGTTTAAGAAATTCTTCTTCTAAAATCTCCCCCGGATGTATATTTGGAAGTCTATTCATGTTACCTCCTGAATATTTTTAGGAATGATAATCGGCTATCTCCACGTTGTAGCAGTTGCCTTTTGTCCATTCAAAACAGATTCTCCACTGTTCGTTAACCCTTATGCTGTATTGGTCCTTTCTGTTGCCTTTTAAAGCTTCCAGCCTGTTTGCAGGCGGTATCTTTAAATCGTTTAGATCAGTTGCATTGTTTAAGATCCTCAGCTTTCTCCTTGCCACTTTCTGAATATCAATCGGCAACGCTCTGACAATCTCTCCATTCCAGATTCTCTCAACATCCTTTGATTTAAAGGATTTTATCATTGTTTAATAGTAACGCCTTGCGTAACCATTGTCAAGTTCTATGTAATGTATTGAAGTAAAATTCACGAAAGCTACGCAGGAATGACAGAAAATAGCAACCAGGGTAATTTTGCAAAGGTCTCAAATGGCAATCAACAATAATCTTTGATAGGACTTTAATTTGTAAATTAGTTATAATTACAGGATAATGGCACTGTCAAAAGTTACATGATAAATTGGTATGAGATTAAGTAAGAACAGGCCTTTAAAAGACAAAATAAGGGGGAGGTAGAAAATAGAATCGTAGGCGTACTGAACGTACGTCGGAGGATCGCAAGGCGAAACAGAGCGCCACAGATTGATATTCCGATCATGCCGCTGACCGACCAAGAAAAAATAGCTAAAAATGCTCAAGAAACAGAATAATATGAAGAAAACATTTGATAATACCTTAAAAAAACATAGGAGGCTGGATATGACCGAAGAGAAGAACGAAGAAGTTATTGAAGTATTAATAGAGATTCCAAAAGGAAGTCGGAATAAATATGAATATGATAGTGTGAGAAAAATAATCAGGTTTGACCGGATGTTATTTTCATCTGCGATATATCCCTGTGATTATGGCTTTATTCCAAATACTCTCTCTCTTGACGGAGACCCCCTTGATGCATTGGTTCTTGTATGGGAATCAACATTTCCTGGCTGTCTTATAGAAGTCATACCTATTGGTGTCTTTTTAATGAAAGATGAAAAAGGTCCGGATGAAAAGATACTTTGTGTTCCCTTAAAAGATCCTTTCTGGAATTACATAAAAACAATGTCTGAAGTTCCTCCGCATCTATTAAAAGAAATCGAAAACTTTTTTACAATTTATAAAGAGCTTGAGAATAAAGAAGTTGAAATATTGGGCTGGCAAGATGAAGCAGCGGCAATAAAAATCATTAAAGAATCAAAAGACAAATTTAAACAACTTTTTTAGATGGGGATGACCTAAATCATAATGGATGGAGCGAAAAAAGGCCGGTGTGACTGTGACCTGACCCCAATAAACCGGCCCGGTTTCTATGTTAGAATCGATAAGCCTGTACTTAAACACCAATTGCACCGGCTCATAGAAGAGGTCTTGGGCAGACATCCTCAGAAGTGAATTGCGTGCCGCTTAGTATCCATATAATAAATGGTTTTGTCGTAAACGCTCTATGCTTGGCTTGTAGTCAACGCCTTGATGATAAAGAAGCTATAAACAATTTCAAATACCTAATCTACACATTTTGTTCCTGCTGGGATTTATTGATTACCATATTATAAGGTACGCTTAAGGTGCGCTTCTCTGAGTTTCAGAAAGCACCTGTTTTTTGTGGTAGAAATTATCGATCCGACTCGTGCTCATAGTTTTCTGAAATGTTGTTTTTGTTATATTTTTTTAATATGCAACGTTACAAACGGTATTAAGTAATTCTGTAAAATAGGATTTTCACTTGTAAATTAATTAAAATTAAAGGAGAATTAAGAAAAGCCTGTTTGCGGCTCGCATCCTTTGGGGGAAATGGGGTCTTATCTTTATGAAAAAAGAAACTCTTTACATCGCTCTTGTAAACATTTTTATCGGAATGTGTGTTTCTTTCCTGCTAAAGGGCAGCACCCTCGCCGTCGTTCTCATCGTCATCGCGATCGGCACGATCATTTTTATAGAACGAAAATGGATTTACGAAAACGTCTTCAGAAGGAAGAAACGGTATGCTGCGGTGGGATATTCCTTCCTAGCCGCCCTGATGATGGTTTTTCTAACTTTTATCACCTTACCGAGCCGCGATACATCCCACATTATCAAGCTGGTGAACGGGTTTTTGGAGGATGTCACGGCGGGTAATTATCCGGGCGCTTACGAACAACTTTCCGAGGTGTCTAAAAAAGTATATACCCTGAAGGATTTTACCAACGATCATGTGGAAAATCGCATCAAGGTCCAGAATTTCAGAATCGATGAGGTCATCTTTAACAAGTATGACAAAAAGAAAGCCGTGGCGGTGGTCTCAAGCCCCTTCACACTCTATGATCGCGAAACGCTGAACCTGGAGATGATCAAGGAAGAGGAGGGGTGGCGGATCGTTTTCAGCAGGACCATTTTCCACCCCAACGGCTCCGGCCAGGGGAAAAGTAAAAACAAGGGGGACCCCGTCACCAATTTCTTCAGGAAGCTCTTTCGATGAAACCTTCTCAATTTTTTGTGGTATAAATTCTTAAGTCTGACCCCCGCTTGCTTGCTTCTTCTTCGCAGTATTACAGTTACGAGATTTGTATAAAAAGTTTGACACTCCCCGGTGTCCGTTTTATAATTACTCAAAAGGGGGCTAAGTATAGGTAATAACATAAAAATACTTGTTACAGAAAATGACCCCGAACTCCTCATCCTGACCGCCATGGCCCTCAGGAGAGCGGGGCATGAAGTCCTGGAGGCATCTACGGGGGAGGAATGCCTCGAGAAAACCCGCGCCAATCGTCCTGATGTGGTCATGCTGGATGTGGCGCTCCCCGATATCTCCGGCATTGAGGCATGCAGGCAGATTAAGGAAAGCGTTGGCTTCAAGGATATTCTTGTAATCCTCACCTCTGACACCCATATCTCATCCGAACACCAGGCGAACGGGCTCAATATTGGGGCCGATGGTCTCATAGTAAAGCCCATTTCCGACAAGGAGCTCATTGCACGGGTACAGTCAATGGTACGGATCAAGATGGCAGAGGAAGCGTTTAAGGCTTCCGAGACTCGTTACCGGAGGCTCTTTGAAACAGCCCAGGACGGAATCTTGATCATCAATGAAGAGACGGGGCAGATAGATGATGTTAACCCATTCCTGATAGACATGTTGGGCTATACCTATGAAGAGTTTATGGGAAAGAAGCTCTGGGAGATAGGGGCCTTCAAAAACACCGGGGCAAGCAAAGCTGCCCTTACCGAGTTGCAGCATAAAGGGTATGTCCGTTATGAAGATTTACCGCTTACAGCAAAAGACGGACGGGAGATCGATGTAGAATTTGTCAGTAACGTGTACACGGTAAACCACCAAAAGGTCATCCAGTGCAATATCCGCGACATCACAATCAAAAGAGTAGCCGAGAAAGAACTCCGGAGGAGCCAGAAGCTTTTCCACACAATCGCACGGGTGTCTCCGGTGGGACTATTCCTTACTGACAGTGAAGGACAGTGTGTCTACGTAAATGAATACTGGTCTGAAATTACCGGCCTATCGCCCGACGAGACATATGGAGAAGGGTGGGCAAAGGCACTGTTCCCCGCGGACAAAGAAAGGGTCTTGAACGAATGGTATCAGGCGGTCCAAAGGGATCTGCCTTTCGAATCAGAATTTCGCTTCCAGCAGCAGGGCGGCATTATAAAATGGGTGATGGGGAAAGCAATAGCTGAAAGAGGCGTACATGGAGAAAAACTTGGTTATGTGGGGACCGTCACCGACATCACCGAGCGCAAGAAGATAGAAAATGAGCTTCAGAAAGCATACGATGGATTGGAAGAACGGGTTGCAGAACGGACAGCTCAATTGGTTGCATCAAATGTGCTGCTTAAACAGGAAATCATGAAACGTAAAATCGTTGGAGAAAAACTGAATGAATCCCAGGAACGATTGCGCAATCTCACCAACCATTTACAACAAATCAGAGATCCATGACGAATTAGGGCAGGTTTTAACGGGTTTAAAAATGGATATACGCTGGATAGAAAGACGATTACCGGAAGACGGCACATTGATTGCGGAAAGGCTCAACTCAATATTTATGCTTATTGATAATGCCATCCTTTCCGTGCAAAGACTTTCGATGGCATTGAGACCGCCCGCCCTGGACGATTTTGGTCTGAATGAAGCAATCGAATTGGTGTTAACGGATTTTAAAAAGAGGACAAACATTACATGCGAGTTTATTTCAACGCCGTACCGCACGGCCCTTAACAGGGAAGTTTCTACAGAGGTCTTTCGTATCTTCCAGGAAGCTCTTACCAACATTGCCCGCCATGCCAACGCACAAATTGTTACGATAATCCTGCAGCATACGGGAAATCGACTCACTATGGAAATCAGGGATGACGGGAGAGGCATTACAAAAAAGGAGATCGCAGACCCTTCGTCTATTGGATTGACGGGCATGCATGAACGGGTATATGCCCTGAAGGGAACCCTCGAAATCAACGGCGTTCAGGGAAAAGGAACAACCGTTACCGTAAGTATTCCCCTCCGTGAAAATAAAAAAAACAACACAAAAATAAATCGTCGTCCGAAGAAGACGGCAGGAGAGGTGTAAGCGATGCTCCGCATTATTATTGCCGATGATCACCCGGTCGTGCTCAAAGGTCTCAAAGAGATCATCGAGGAACACTTCGACGATGTGACAATCGATACAAGCTCTAAGGGCTATGAATTGCTGAACAAGATTAACGACAATGATTACGACATTGTTCTCCTTGATATTTCGCTCCCCGATATCAATGGCATGGAAGTCCTCAGAGAAATTAAAAAGAAGAAACGGAAACTCCTTGTTCTTATCCTGAGCATGTATCCTGAAGAGCAGTACGCAGCCCGCGCCTTAAAAGCCGGAGCAAATGGCTATCTTACAAAACGAAGTGCATCGGATGAACTGGTGCTGGCTGTACGGAAAATTCTGTCCGGTAAAAGATATGTAAGCCCTGCCTTTGCCGAAAAGATGATGTTCGATTTCGAGTCAGATACTGAAAAACCTCCCCATGAAAATCTCTCCGATCGTGAGCTTCAAGTGCTGTGCATGATGGGCAAAGGAACGGCGGTGAGGGAAATCGCCGAGAAACTCCATTTGAGCCCAAACACCATAAGAACCTATCGGACTCGCATTTTGGAAAAGATCGGTGTTAAGGGAACCAGCGAGCTGATTCATTATGCCATAACACACGATCTGACGGAAGAGTAAGAGCTTTTCTGTTAATCTTCCCGTGAAGTAATAAAATATTTCTGATCCTAATCCCTGTAGCAAAAAAGACGACACGCTTCTTTATGAAAATCGCTACAAAATAATTGTCGGTTTTGCGACAGACATGAGTGATTGTCTGTTGTATCCTAATACAGTGTAATTGTAGGTATAAGATGACAAACAAAATGAAACTGATCTTTGTTATCGCAGGTACTGTTTCCGCTGTCTTCTTTGTGATGAGTACGCCGTTTGCCGTTGATATTGCTGATCAGGTACTCTCAGCAATTGCGAATGTACTCGGCCAGCATGAGGCGCCTACACTTTCTGCTCTGGCAGTATTCGTAATTCCTGGTCTGTATCTGTATCTTGCCTTCGGGCAGAGAAGATACTCATAATTTAGACTTTTAATACTTAGTAAGAAAGGAGGAACTATTTATGAAGAAACAGAACGTATTAAAGATTTTTATTACAGTGTTGTTTTTGCTCGGGTTCATAGCCTGTTCTTTTAACGTGCCGGCTGCGGAGAAAAGTCCAGAGCAAAAAGTAGAGCAAAAAGCGGACAGGAAAGGCCTTGAACAGGGGTTGGAGGATTCCCTGGGAATGCCGGTTCTCAAAGGAGATCTATGGCAAAAGATGACGCATGATTCCAGGGTGGCATTTATCTGGGGTTTCGGACATGTGGTATCGATCGAACATTACCTGATGGAGAAATTCCCGGAGCTTAAAAGGGACAGTTATGTCTCGAAGGTTGTTGAGGGAATGGCTAATACACCCATGAATGAGGTTGTAGATCGGGTGACCAGATACTACGATATGCATCCGGATCAGATTGAAAAACCGGTGACTAATGTGCTCTGGGATACAATGATCAGGCCGAACATAAAAACGGGCATCGCAGGCCGTCCATTAAATAAGAGGCCATGCAAATATTACAACTAAGAAGGAGACATGAGATGAAACGTACCGTGATTATTTTTATTATGCTTGCTTTTGTTTTTACCTTTGTTGGATGTGCAGGAATGAGTAGAACACAACAGACTACGTTGAGCGGGGCAGGCATTGGCGCTGTTGGCGGCGGCGTACTTGGCGCATTGGTTGGAGGAAGCCCTCTTGTTGGAGCAGCCATCGGTGCCGGTGTAGGTGGGGCTGCAGGCTACTTAGTCGGCCAGCATTAACTGATCGCTCTGGGAATTGCGGTGTTCGCTTACCAGGGAATCACCTATACGACCAGAGAGAAAGTTGTTGATCTTGGCCCCATCCAGGTCTGAGAAAAATAAAACGCTGTTGATGCCGCCCATTGTGCGGGCTATTGCGCTCGTGGGTGGTGTCGTGCTCCTGGTTGTGGGAAGCAAGAAAGGTTGATGAGAGGCAAAACGTTTCAACCACGAGGAGGGTGTTATGACAGACAAACGAAAAGCATACGAAGAAAAATTTGATGCGCAGTTGAAGGAATGGATGGCCGAGATCGCTCTGTTTAATGCCAAAGCGGACAAAACCAAAGCCGAGGCGAAGATTGAGTACTACAAAATGATAGAAACCTTGCAGGGCAAGCAGGATGCGGCCAGGACGAAGTTACAGGAGTTAAGAACCGCCGGCGATGATGCATGGGAGGACCTCAAGACAGGTGCAGAAAACGTGTGGACTGAAGTCAAGACTTCCTTCCAAAGCGCGGCTTCAAGGTTAAAATAAGGCAGGTACGTTTTCGACCGCCAAGGAGTTAGAAATGAAAAAATGTATCTACGGAATTCTTAGTTTGTTCGTCCTTCTAGGGGCACTGCTGCTCCCCGGAGGTACACAAGAGGCAGCCGCGCAAGTACAAGTCAATGTCAAGGTCTCCACGCGGGAACCAGTGGTACCGATCGAGGGCCTACAAAGGGCCATGGGGGGTTGTTGAGCAGCGCTACGTCCCTGCCTCTGTACATCGGGTCCCCAGGGATTACCGGACCGTGTACGAGAAGGAAAAGCATATCCCTTACGGGCAGTGGAAGAAACAAGGGAAGAATCGGGCGAAAGCGGAACGGAAAGAGGACAAAAGGGAGCAAAAAGAGGGCCGCGGACACGGCGGCCAGGGCAAGGATTAGGCTGAACCTTCAAAAGGATGTTGTGTGCGCCAAAGGGGTGCACGACCGCAAATCGGCATAATCCTTGTAGCAAAAAAGACGACACGCTTCTTTATGAAAAATGTTACAAAATAATTGTTGGTTCTGCGACAGACATGAGTCAGTACTTCTGGTATCGTACTGTATATGGTTTGCTGCGATATCTCCAGAGCCGGCGAAGGGATTGAACATAACAGGATGTGGGCAATGCCATATACATTCACCACCAAATTTATCACAAGGAGGAGTACCGCTATGAAAAAAAGAAATGTCTTTATCAGTTATTTGCTCGTGCTTATGCTAATCACCACCTTTATGGCCTGTGCATCTTCACCCAAGCAGGAAAGTGCGGGTGAATTCGTTGACGACTCGGTCATCACGACGAAGATAAAATCACTACTTGCAAATGATGATTTTCTCAAGTCATTTCAGATCAGTGTTGAAACTCGCAAGGGTATCGTCCAACTGAGCGGCTTTGTTAATTCTCAGGATGCCTTCAACAAAGCGGATCAAATAGCAAGGGGCGTCGGAGGGGTCAAATCCGTGAAAAATAGTCTGATCGTGAAGTGAATTACCCCGCAGTATTGACCTGCGGGGTAATAGGCGATTGTTATCCTTATCACAGATGGAGTACCTGCTAAGGTTCCTCCACAAGGCAAACAAATAAGGACAACTGACCTCAGAGAAGAGGGGGCTACATGGTTTAACAGAGCAGATCAAACCCCGATATGTTTATTCTAAGAAGCTAAGGAGAAAATATGAAGAAAACAAAATGTGGTTATTGGATCGTAAGAGGTTTGCTCATGGGAGCACTGCTTTTTGTTGTTTCCGGAATGACATCTCCGGCATGGGCCAACGATGCCAAGGACAGCGCACAACTGGTAGATAAGGCACGGATGACCCTGGAAAACTTTGTTAAGGCCCAGGAAATGGAGGCTTTTCGCAATCTTCTCAAGGATGCGAGAGGCGTCTTTATTGCTCCCCAGATTCTGAAAGGGGCCTTTGTTGTTGGTGTCTCCGGCGGCAGCGGGGTCTTCGTGGTTCGTGACAGGAAAACGGGAACCTGGGCAGGACCTGCCTTTTACACGATTGGCGAGGCAAGCTTTGGTTTTCAGGCAGGCGGTGAGGCCTCTGAAGTGATACTCCTTGCCATGACCGACAGGGGCATCACAGCGCTCCTTGGGAATAGCGCCAAACTCGGTGCAGATGTCGGTATTGCCGTCGGGCCGGTAGGTATGGGAGCAGCAGCTTCAACAGCCAACCTCAGTGCCGACATTGTCAGCTTTGCCAGCTCAAAAGGGTTGTTTGGCGGAATTGCTCTTGATGGGGCTCTTGTAAAGGTGCGTAACGGATTGAATAAGGCCTACTATCTTAAGAATAAGCTAACCCCTACCGATATCCTTATCCGGAGAACAGTCACGAATCCTCAGGCTGATAGTCTGACCAAGGCAGTTGCCATGGCGGTGGAGGGAAAGTAACACCAGGGCTCATTAAGCTAAGTCAGAGAGAGATTGTAGCACCACCATATGACGATTCAATGAGTGGTACGTAAAAAAGAGGAAAACTATGGAAAAGATCGCACAGGAGATGGAAACAGCCACGTTTGCCCTGCTGTTCTTTCTCTTGATTTCCATCGTGACCCTCAGCGGAGGATGCGCGACCTTGCCGAACGTTTCTGAAGCAATCCTCGAAGTACCGACTACCCAGAAACCGGCTCAAATCGCTTCGGCCAAAAGACTATTGTCTCCCAAACAGAGCAAAGTCCTCATGGAACGATTGCAGCGATCCGTCGACGCGACAGACATGCTTCAACGTTATAGTGCTGTAATAGAATCGGTAAGTGAAAGCCCGTTGACGAAGGGGAACAAAGTCGCGTTGCTCGTTGATGGTGCGGCCACCTATGCCGCCATGTTCAAAGCGGTAGAGAATGCCAGAGACCATATCAATCTCGAAACGTTTACCATGGAAGATATTGAGGATGACACGGGTCGAAAATTTGCTGATCTGTTGTTGCAAAAGCAGTCGGAAGGGGTGCAGGTGAATCTCGTCTACGACAGTGTAGGCAGCTACACTACTCCCGCTGCATTCTTTCAGCACTTGCGCGATGGGGGGATACAGGTTGTCGAATTCAACCCGATAAATCCTCTGAAGTACCGCGGAAAATGGCATCTCGCCATATCGGACCATCGTAAAATTTTGATTGTAGATGGCAAAACTGCCATTACCGGGGGTGT
Source organism: Pseudomonadota bacterium (assembly GCA_026388255.1). Lineage (NCBI taxonomy): Bacteria > Pseudomonadati > Pseudomonadota > Pseudomonadota bacterium. Next base: position 13,158 of record JAPLKC010000021.1, read on the forward strand.
TAACATCAGCCAGGTTTATTCAAGCAGCCTTTCCGGAAGGGGGAGAGAGAAAGGGGAACAGATGCCATGGCGTGATACGGACATTCATATTGAAGGCCCTGCCGTGGTTGAGTTCCAAAAACTATTTCTTGACACGTGGCAGAGACAGAAGGGTGTGACACTCTCCGGCCGGAACTATTTCCCCGAACTGAAGGAAGAGGGAAATACTCTGGTGGGGGTTTTGGGCAGTACCCCGGGAGAAGGCAACAGGCTCACTTTCATTATGTATGTGGCCGCCATCACGTTTGCCGAAAATTCACTCCACATGACAAATGCCTATTTTGTCCCTGACTCCCAGACGGTAGAGGCCCTCACCGATGCTGCAAAACGCGGTGTTGATGTAAAGATTATTCTTCCCGGAACAACCGATTCTTCCCTGGCCCAAT
>JAPLKC010000022.1 GCA_026388255.1 Pseudomonadota bacterium
AATCTTTTTGACTCTTATGTGTTTATAAGGGGCGACCCCTTAAAACTTATAAGGGGTCGTGTTGAGGGGGTTATGCTGAGCTGCACTTAATGACGTTTTCGAGATCTACTGATAGTTATTTTATTTATATTACTTCTTTGCATTTTTTTTCTCTCCTGATGTTTGTGTACCTTTTTCGCCTGATGCTTGTGTACCGTTGATTAACTTCTGTATCTTTTTGTTTATATCCAGCATGTCCGTGTTCACTTCGTTATGTATCGCCGCGAGCCTTTTAACCTCTTCGTAGCTGGACATCGACTGTAGTTCAAATATTTTCTCATTGAGTACTTTTATGCCCGCAGCCAGTTGTCCGATTTTCTCATCACGCGGAACTAGGCACATTGAGATTTTCCTGTTAGCTAGCAATAATTTCTTCTCTTTTGAGTCGTTCACTTCCCTCCATTTTTCAGGCTTGAATGAATGCAGGCTCGGGACATTCGACTTGATGTTTTCCCACAGTTTATGTACCGTATCATCCAGTTCTTTGAATACCTCGACAGCATCTTCGAATTTGATTCGGAACGCAACCTGCCTTTTCAGTTTATTTAATTCCCTGTCCAGACCGGTAAGGTTGATGACAAGCTCAATCCCCATGCGGCCTCCCACAGGCATAATAAATATGCTGTCCGGTTCGTGTGCATCGCTCAGTTTTCTTTCGAACCGTTTCTGCTGTTTTAACAGCCTTTCCTGTTCTTCGTTTTTTTGTGTCTCTATTGCCGTTTGCTCCATGTTTTACCTCCTTGATCTGTATTGTTCTATTACTTCCGTGCTGATTCCTTTTATCTCTATCTTCACGTTGTTACACAGCTTGGATGCCAACGCTATGTTCAACCCCCTCTTCCCGATGAACAGGCCGATGTATCTGTTGTCTATGACAAGATGTATTTCTTTACCGTTGTCGAAGCTCGTTATTACTTCGATTGATTCCAGATGCCCGGGCGGGCATAATGCATTGACCACAAATTCTTTGATGTTACTTGAATATTTTACGAACGACAACTTCTCGCTGAAGTAATCCTCAAACCTTATGTCCTCAATATATTGCCTGAGCATATCGTATAATTCGTAGCTGTTACCGATATGGTTATTCGGCGTATCAACAGCTACCTTGATGTACTTCTCGATTATGATAGACGATCTTTTGATCAATACTCCCTGATTTATACAAAGATCAGCCAGCAGATACTCAAGCACCCTCCGTACATATTGCGGAGACCTCTGGGTGAGTGTTACCCTCGCACCGTTGATTTCGTATATCGAAGCCATTCCCGTTTCTCCAATCTTGAATTCTTTCCGGGCATACTTTTTAGGGAGAAGAGCCAATATTTCAGAGTTCAACAGTTTTGTAAGATATGAGTCATAGTCCGGCATCGCCTTCAGAACGATAAAAGCAGCAAGGTAGCCTATTTTATATTCAGTGGTCATCAATCAATGCGATATCCTTCTCATGGACAGATATTTCTCGACACCGCTTACGACATCATCAACGGACTGGACTGCAATTGCAACCCCATTGTTTTTCATTACCTCCCCGATGAAAATATTTTGACGTTGCGTAAGTTGCCCTTTCTCAGCTTTTACTTTTACGGCGAGGAACTTTCCGGCCGGGAGTATTCCGATTATATCTGATGTTCCCGGAACTCCGAACCTCACAAGCCTTGACCCCGTAGAAGCCGCGCAATTGTTCTGCCTCCATGCAGCAAATCCCATCGCAGCAAGGTAATGCAGGATGGCTTTCTGTAAGTCTTGCTCTCTTCGTTTCTGTTCTTTTAACTGCATCCCTTTTGTTTAACCTCCTTGACTTATGATTTGTGTGTTTTTGTTAATCTCCGTTCCGGAATCTCGATTCCCTGTCATTGACAGATGCAACTTGCACATTTTGTTTTGATGATGTATTGGTTGCAGCCCTGACACGAATGCATGATGTTACCTGCATGAGGGCAGTAATCCGGTTTGATGTTAAACCCTGGGAGTATCTCTGATGGAATCTTGCTTGTCATTGGTCTACCCCGCCGATGTATTTGTCAATGTATTAACGCAACGGGAATAGTGAAAAATTTAAAACGCTGGTAGCCGGTCTATTTGGGTAAAAATCCCTCCCCTGCAAAAGTGAAAAACGTGACCCCCTAACCCCCTTCTATATGGTATATAATACATGTGGTTTGTAACCAACCGATATAATTACTTAAAAGATTATTTTTCTACGCCATAGGTGCGTCTCAGTATGTTTTAGATTCCTCAATAATATTGTTAAGTTAAGTGCACTTTTCTACGCCATAGGTGCGCACCCCGTGTTGGTGCAACCGCCAGAAATATTGTTGTTGTCCAATTATATATAAATATGTATATTTGTATAATGGATGAGATCAAACCGAAAGGTCTTGAATGGATCGGGACAAGCCGAAAAGACATGCAGGCTTTACCTTTCTCCGTCCGCCGGACCTTCGGCTATGCGCTTTATGAGGCACAATTGGGCAAGAAGCTACAAGACGCAATACCTCTCAAGGGCTTTGGAGGGGCTGGCGTATTGGAAGTGATCAAGGACTACAGGGGCAATACATACCGCGCCGTTTACACCATCCGGTTTGCCGCACAGTCTATGTGCTGCATATATTTCAGAAAAAGGCAAAGCGCGTTATTGGAACGCCGGCAGAAAGAACTGGACCTGATCAGAAAACGATTGAAACGGGCCGAGAATCTTTACATCGGCAAAGATAAAGGGGTTTGACCATGAAAAAAGACCATGAAATAAGCAGCGGCAACGTTTTTGCCGACCTGGGATTTCCCAATTCAGAACAAGAGCTTATTAAGGCGAAGCTCACCGTACAGATTTACCAGCTTCTGAAAGAGAGGGGCTTAACCCAGGGTAAAGCCGCAAAGTTGTTAGGCACGACACAGGCGCAGGTATCGACGCTTATGCGTTGCCGTCCGGTGTCGGTATCTGTAGGACGTTTGATGGAATTTTTAACAATACTCGGGCAGGATGTGGAACTGACAGTTAAACCGGCAGCCTTTCACAACAAGGGACAACAGGGGCGCATGTCGGTCACGATAAAGCCCGCTCACCAACACTTATAAACAACTGTGTTGAGATTTTTTGTTTCCAAAGCTCGAACCGCGCCGGATTAGTGGCGGTGTATCTGACAGCATGCTGAACGTTCTATATACCCTGAATAGTAGGGCGTAGAATGTAAAGCCCTGAACTTCCCGCTACACCCTTCTTGTTTAACAAAACAATCCATTTTGTTGCCATTTAATAATATTTCGGAAAAATCTTCCCCAAAAGTAAAAAGCCTTCAAACCATTACTGGCAAGCCAGCAGGATAAGGTGTTGATACGTCCTTGAACCACAAATACCTTCAGAAACAGCCAATATTTCCGACAAAACCCACGATAAAGCACAAACCTGTTCACGAAACAGAAAAAATCGTGCGCTAAGCATGTCGGAAAGGTAGATATAAAATTTGGATGTTGAAATTATCCGTTAAAGTAGCTATAATAAATATAAAGTAGCTACTTATGGAGGATGCGATGAGAACTGTGACTGCAAAGGATTTAAAAAACAAAACTGGCGATGCAATACAGGCAGTCTCGAGGGGTGAAAAAATAGTGGTTACGTTAAGAGGAAAGCCTGTCGCGCTGATATCGCCTATCAATGCGGAAATGATCGAGCAACAATCGCTCAGAGATATGGATGTCGCCTGGGATGATATAGGAAGAACACTGCAGGCAAGCAAACCCCGTTTTAAAAATGTTGAGGAGGCAATGGGTTGGACAAGAAAAAGGTCATAGCATTCATAGATACAAATGTTTTTGTTGTAGACCTCAGATACAAAGACGACAAGAAATTTAAAATAAATCGGGATTTTCTGGATTTCGTTGCATCTGGCAATTGCAAGGGTATCACGAGCATATATAACCTTCTCGAAGTGTGCGGAATACTTTCCTTCAAATTAAATGAACAGCAACTGAGAGAGCTTTATTATTTCCTGCCAGAAAAATATAAAATAGACATTATGCCGTCCCGCAGTATTGATTCTTATCTGCCCACGGTATATGCCAGAGAAATAATGGATCTGATGTACGGAAAGGCAAGTTTTGGTGATGCACTTATCGCAGGTTTTGTGAAAAAGAAATTCTCTGCCAATATGATATTCGTGAGTTGGGATGCAGACCATTTTAAGCATTTATTGCCAACAATTGCTCACACTCCTGAAGAATTTCTTAAGCACCTGCAATCTTGACGGCGATAACGCTCTTTCGGTACACTTTTCCGGAAGTACTTTTTGCATAATCTTCAATCCTTTTGTTAAGAAGTTTGCTCCTTACATTTAGAGATTTTTAAGGGAGTATTTTCAACATTATATGTTACTGGCTTGTGAGAATTCACCCCTTCAGGAGATTATCATTTTTTTATCTGAAGTACGTTACGATTACCTTGCCTGATGATGTTTGAGTAATGATAACCTTTGAAAAGACCTTCTTCTGGAGTTCCTTATGAGCTTCCGAAAGCTGTGTCCTGATTCTTGACGGACTGTATTCTTCCTTTACTTGTAAACGCTGTGCTAGTTTTTTGTATGATATATTTACCGGGAGATTATCAGATAAGGCAAGCACGGGCGACAGGCATCTGTATATCCCTCTCGCAAGACCGTTATTAAGAGAGATGTACGTACTGTAGTTTAAACTACTGGCAAAACCAGCGTTTATATTCTTCAGGAATACCATGTTTAGCCATATTTTTGTGGTATATACCCTCTCTTCGTCATCAGCTTTTTGCCCTGAGAAGATGATCCTGTCAAAAATACCAAACGAATCTGTGATAAATTTTCTTTTTTCCGCATCGTAGAAGGTTTTCTCTGTAATAATTGTCAGAGACTTTATTCTCAGCATGGATTCTTTTATCATCTTGGATACCTTACCGGAACTGTGGTTAAGATTGATCATTCGCGCTACATCTCTCAATCCGCCCACCTCAACCGGGTTCGAAATAGGCTTCGGCATTTCGGACAGCACCATATTGATAGCCATAAACACAGCCTCGTCAAAAGGTCCCGGCAATCCCATCTTCGAGGGGATTACTACCCACTTACGAGACTCCTTCCCGTACTCCTGCACGACAGATATTTCCTCCACCTTGTGTATCCTCGTCCTGCTGTGAGTAAAAACAGGGAACCGCAACAGGTTTTTTTCATGGTACATCCTCTGTACCGTCACATCGTTAAGGCTGTGCCGGTAAAGTATGCTTTTTACAGTTCGTTCCACCTCTTTAGCGGGCAGAGGCGGATCATTCTTCTGATTCCATACCTCTGCCATTTCCATGCAATCCTTATAGTCCAGCCCATCATTGACCCAACTTCCGCATAGCCGGGCAAGCGTATCGTTTCTGCTTCCCTTGCCGACTCCTTTGTAGAGCGGTTTCAAATCAATAACTTTTTTATTTAGCGCTTGTGATACGAATATCTCAGGCAATGGAGTTATGGGCACATCAACGGTCTCCCATGTATATTGCATCCCTGTCAGATGCTCACTCGGCGGGGCGATTACATAACCTCCGTCCGCTCTGATGTCTATTTTCTTGTCACCATCAACGGAGTTTTTGACGTAGCCCTCCATTGGATAACGGTAGTAGGCGTGAACGCCCCGTGCGGTCCTGACAATGGCAGTATTAAGATATTCTTTGTTTTTCGCCCACCTGACCGCATCCGCTGAATCGAAGTCAACAACAACCAGGTGCGATATTTTTCCCGTGACGATTGCAATATTCGCCATCGGCCACTTCGTAAACCATTCTCTTATCTCATTTTCGGTCGGGTGTCTTTGCTGGAATTCGCTCCATTTAACGAGCGGAGCCTTTGTATCTTTCAGTCGTTCATCTATGTCAACACCTTTCGAATAGTGAGACCCCTTTACGGGGATTATTGAAAATCCTTGATTCAAATAACGCAAGCCGTAGAATAAAGTGCTGTTCAGGGATTTGTCATCGACTACAGCTGAATAATTCACGAATGTTTTCTCCTCTCTTTTTTTTGCGATGATGTACACATTGAGTATTACGGAAGTAATAGGAGAATAAACTTTATTCGGGAGGTCTGATTTGCTTCGAAATTTTGTTCAGAGTTTATCCAGATTGTTCAAGAAGCGCTACATAAAAAATCTTAAAATTGCTGATGCGTATTTCAATGGAAGTCGCCATTTTAACGAACTTCTCAGATATGTGTATCAGCAGGAGAAGATTTATGAATATATTGCTGTCATCAACAGTACCGATGTCGAGGCGTTTGGTTTTGAACTTCCGCTAAACGGGACCAGTCTCGAACATAACTTCTTTTTTTTCGATCATGTAGAGGTAGCCGAGGAATGGGCGTCCGGAGGTGGTTTGCCCAACAACAGGGCGATAATCCCGTTGTATCTAAAGATGTCCATAGAATCCTCGCGATTACCCGAAGTATCTGAGATAGGCAGAACATATATCAACTGAAAAACAAAAAAGGGGCGTGGCGCCCGTGTTTCTGAGAGCCACACCCCTTGATTCTACGATCTAATCGACAAAGCCAAAATCTTCCTCATCCAGTTCGACAAGGTTGTCCTTGCAGTTTAATTCAGGAAACACCTCTTCTTCTGTGTAAATGCTTCCGTAATAATTCACGAATACCCATTTTTCTATTGAACAGGGTTCCCACTGTTCGTCATCATGGCGTATGTCGTACTTGAAGTCGTACCCCGGCGGGGACGTTGCGTCTCTGTTGTCGCAGAACAGACATTCCTTCCCTTTGACGACTGCCTTCTGAAATGCCACGGGGGTTTGCAGGCTTTTGACAAACTCATCATATCCAACAACACATTCTGGAGTTTTGACAGTCAGTTCGTACCCTACTGGCAATACCTGATCGCGCGTGACGACCGATCCCCACAAATCCCATGCCGTATCGCCGTAAAACTGAAACAGCATATGGCGGCCCGGAGCAATGATAGTCGATATAAAATTTGTGACTGCTTCCATTTTTTCTTCGTCATATTTGAAGTAATAATCCCCCTGATAAGGCACGATGTCGTAGACGTATTTATTCATGGGACTTACATCGCAGTTGATACTAAAATCTGCGTTATCATCTTCGTACCCGATAAACGGCGCGCCCAATTCTACAATCTTATTTCTCATCTCTTCAGGGGTGAGTCCTGATTCGAAAGTAACTGATTCCATAGTAATGTAATATCCCATAAAGGCCTCTTAAAGTTTTACAACATATGCTATCATCCCCATTTTTACAAAATAGGGAAGCATCTTTTTCAGTATGTAGTCGTGTCCCCCGTTTTGCCAAACGATTCTAATCATGGTTGCCTCCTTAATTTTTTATAATTGGATTTAAAAGAAAAAAACCTCCCTAAAGGAGGTTGCTGATTTTTTTTCGGAAATGCCTACTGATGTTTTTTGCTTATGTATTACTTCTTACCCCTTTTTGCCACCAACTAATAAAACAAGTTGTCATTTCTGTGAACTGAAATGTGAAGCGATACCACCAAATAAAGGGGGTATATACCATAGCCCTCGACAGTAATATTTCTACAGAGATACGTATTTCCAAACATCAAAATTACATCACACGAAAGGAGAACTTATTAAAGATGGGAATACACTGCCATCCTTACGAGATAATATCCGACAAAACGATTCGGAAGTTCCTTTTCTTTCCTCTGCATCACCTGTTCGATTGCACAAAATTCTTTCAACTAAAGACGTACCATATAATCGGAACTTTATTTGCAATCTGTATAGTCACAGTTAACAAACGTTTGGAATCTTTCAGTCATGTAGGAACTATCTTTGTGTTTCTAACTAACAGATAGGGAGAATTATGGTTAAGGGTATTGTCGTACAGTCAAGAAATACCAGAAATGGCGACTTGCACCGTGTAAGAAGCAGGAAATGGGTCTTTGTACCCGAGAAGAATAGCAATCCTTCCGTGATCCCCACACAAGGGGGCACATTTAAAGGAATAAAAAGGAAAAACATACTCATTGCCGGTGGTTCAGGGACATACGACATCGATACCTGCAAGTCATATGAGAGCGTCAAGAGGTTTGCCGTCAAAGAGAATTTTGCCGTCCCGGGTTACCCTTCGTTTTTATTCAAAGAGATGGCCGGGCTACTGTGGCTTATGGGGAAGAAGGCGATGCTCAGGAAGTTCTTGTTCTTCTCCTACGAGAAGCAAATACAATATCTCCGGAACCCCTACCTCCTTTACTACAGGGGACACCTCGATTTTCACTCCGCACATGTCATATCTGAGAGGACACAGCAACCCGGATCTCTTGCAGAAAAGGTATATGCAACAAGTTATCACGTTGTTGATGAAGCATATGGCAACGCACAGGGATCCCTGCCCTTTTCCATCGTAGTCGAGAAGGTATCCCGGCTTCTCGACTTAGAACAAGGTGACGTATCCTCGGTCATGGAAGAAATTGCAAAACTCCCGCATCACAAGATTGTCTTCAGCTATAACCGTATTTACCTGAGTTCCGTCTTTTTTCTTAGCAGGAAGGCGCTCATGATGTTGACCGATAACCCCGAAACATTCCAGATTTTTTCAACGGATGATGATCATATCCGTAGTTTGATGGATCACAGATACACGATACTGTCAGGGACAGCAGGGACAGGGAAAACGACCTTACTCAAGAAGATCGCCTCGATGTCAAGCCGTGTTATCCTGTCGGCAACAACAGGCAAAGCAGCAAAGCTGCTGGGCAGCAATGCCGTCACCATCCACAGTCTGCTCGGATACGGCAGGAAAGGGTTTTCTGTAGATACCCTGGATTGTGACCTGCTTATAGTGGATGAGGCGTCTATGCTTGACTGGTATATTCTTCATGCAATTCTCAAGGCAGCCCCAAGAGTGGTATTCTCAGGCGACCCCGGACAGCTTCCTCCCGTTGAAGGGGAAAGCGTTTTCAGAATAATGACCGATGTTCTCCCCATTGTTGAACTCACAAAAAAGTGGAGATTTGCCAATAGCGGTGGACCCTCTGTGAATGTTTATCATGTAGACAATGACTTCTCGGCCATGCGGCTTGTCAAGAAGATAGCAACGTCACTCAAAGATCATGGCAAGACATTTCAGGTCATCACACCTGTTCACGGAGGTCCGTTAGGGACAAGACAATTGAACTTGTTACTACAGAAGATCATCAACCCGCAATCGGAAAGAGTCTTCCGGGAGATTAAGGCACAAGACAAGGTGATCGTCACTGAGAATGTTTACGTTGACGGCGAACTCATTGCCTCGAACGGCCAGATGGGGTATGTCGTATCAAAGGATATGGAATTTATCGGTGTGCAATTCCCCTCAGACGGAGATGGAACGGTATTAATTGAACCAAAGGATATAGAACTTGCCTATGCACTCACGGTACACAAGTTTCAGGGGAGTGAAAGCGATTATGTGATTTTTGTGATACCTTCCAGGACAGACAGGGAGTTTTTGACAGACGAGATGATGCTTGTCGGGACAACGAGAGGCAAGAAGATGACGTATGTGATAGATGGATTAGGAGTGTGCTAACTATTTTTCAGTACCCGGGGCACTGTTTTTGGTGATATTGTTTTGAGCCCACTTTCCAGTGTCAATGACACTGCTTTTGTGTCGAGTTTTCAAACGCAATTTCCAGTGTCAATGACACTGCTTTTGTGTCGAGGTTTGATTGAGAATTGCTACTGCAATATCTCGTCACCTTCTTCTCTTAAAGGCTTAATAGAGTTTATGAATTTTTCTACTTCATCGAAAATATCCCTAACATCGGCAAGATGTTTTTTAATGGCAAGTCTTGTGTCTTTTTCCTTGAGCAGCACATCCTGACCCAATCTCGTAATGGTGTTCCTGACTTGATCTGCCTCCGTTACAATGATTTTGCAACGGTCTGCCACCGATGCCGGAGACGCCACTGCAGATACTATATTATCGAGCAGTTTCAATCTATTTTTGAGTTTATTTTTTTCAATTTCGCCATCGTTTTTGGTTTGGTCGAATTTTTTTATTTCATCTTGCAGAATTTTGATTTCTTCGTTTTTCTTGCCCACCTCCACCGACATTCTCTGCGAGTGAGCCTGCGCTGACTCTATATCATCCTTGAGGTTTTTTTCCACTTCTTCCTTTGCTTTTTCATAAGCAATCCGGATTTTATCATCGGCATCCTTGTATTCCTCTTCCAGCTGCTTTCTCTTTTCATCTACCAATTTTTCGAGTTCCTTTTGTCTTGTCTGCTGCAACACCTCATAATTCTTTTTGTAATCTTCGTATGACTTTAATTCCTTTTCGCTTTTTGCTTTAAAATCTCGTAGTCTTTGATTTTCTTTTTCGCTTTCCTGCAATTGTTTTTCCATTTGGGTTAACTTCTCGGTGTCCTCGATGATCTTTATAGGCATCGCATTGTAGATACGTTTCTGTTCCTCGGTAGGAATATCACAGAGGTATTGCAGGGTGTTTTCATTTAAGTAAGGTGTAATATTTTTAAATTCGGCGATCAGGTGTTGTGCCATACTGTTGCGGTTTTCCTTTTTGTATTCATCCCTTTTCTTTCTCATCTTTGTTTTTTCATCAAGGTCGAGATTCCTCCTGATCAAGTCAGTGTCGAATATAGCTGCTACTTTTTCATTAGCTGTTACTATTCTGCAAGGGACTTCGGCAAGATCCAACCTCTTTGCCGCATCAAGCCTGTTGAAACCAGCAAGAAGGGTATAGCCGCCATCTTGTCCCTTTTCAACCAGCAGTGCCTGAAGAATGCCGTTGTTCTTAATACTTCCCATAAGTTCTGTCATTTCTTCATTGTTCAAGGCTCTGAACAAACGAGCCCCCGGTTGGATTCTTCCTGTTGAAACCATTACGATTGCACTGTTATCTGACATTTTACCTCCTTTATTATTATTGCTGTATTTTTTCTGTTATTATTTGATATATGATATGTTGCGTCAGAACAGGTACGGTCATACCGAATTGTTTTGCCGTATCTTTTAGTTTACTGTATACGTTTCCGTCTACTTCTATCACCTGTTTGTGAGCAATACCTATTCTGCTGCATCTCTCGGCTATTAATAAGGGATTTATAACAATAGGGGCAAGCGAGAAAAACAGCCCTATATCCATCAAAGGGATATCAAACTCTATACGATGTAGTTGTCGGTTTCTTTTGCGCGCCAACTTCCCATTTTCTTTCAATTTTCTTAGATGGAGAATTTTTTCTGCATCTTGGAAGTCTTCGACCAACATGTTAATCTTATAGATCTTATTGTCTGTTTTTTTTGATTTGAATATACCTTTTTTAATGTATCTATAAATCGTCTTTTTTGATAATACTCCACGCTTAATTCTCATAAACTCGGGGACTGTTACCCAAATTCCTTCGTTTTCACCTTGGGGGTTAACAATATTCGCCTGGCAACGTTCGTGCATTTCGATACCGCCTCCTCTCGTTAGTAATCAATTAAATAATCAATAGTAATCATTGTTACCATTTCCATTGTTTCTATGACCGTTTTTATCCCCTTCCGGAAAGGGAACTACGATCCGTTCCGATGTAAATATGTACCCTTCTGCTTCAAGTTTCTTTTTCGATTTGCGGTATTGGGAATTGTTCAATAACTTCGTCTCACCTCTCGGCGAGTGTGCCCTGAACACCACCTCTCCTGGTTTTTCAGCCATCCGGTGTATTTCTTTTTCGATATACCAGTAAGCAAATGTTTGCAACGACATATTTACCGCCTTGGTATCATCGTATCTTTTAATAGCCTCGACGCATGCGATATATGACTGGCTTAAATAATCGGCTTGCTCTAAGTAATCCGAATATCCTTCCACCTTACTTGCGAGCTTTTCAATCTGCGGTCTCATTTTTGTCCACAACTTATATGCTATTTCTGTCTCACCCATGTGTCCCCCTTTTTTTGTTTGTTCATAATTCTATACACTATAAACATTGCAAGTTCTAATATAATATTTATTTAATGTATATTATTTTATACAATAATAAATATACTATTTTTATTATAATTGATAACATCTTGTTATTATTGTTAATAACAATAATTATATAATATTGTATACTATATGGTATCTCAATATTATATAAGCTAATATTACATTCCATTATCACACTCATATTACTAAATATATAATTATCCATTGACATTAATATATTACTATCCTAATATATCGATATGGGATTGGCGGACGAAGTAAAAAAACTACGGGAACGTCACAGGCTTACGAAAGCAGAATTTGCCGACAGACTTGGCCTATCTCCCATGTATGTAACGCTTCTCGAAAGGACACCAAGCAAAAGAAAGTTCATCCCATCGGTTAAAGTCATTCGGAAAATTGCTGAACTGTTCACATTTGGTGGAGAAGAACGTATCGTTACAGAACGAAAACTTCTGCTTGAATTGGCCAAGCTGAAAGCCCCGGATGAGATTGCCTCGTATTTTGAAAATACCGACAAAGAAGAAAGATTATATTATGGGGAAAGCATGCCCCTTGTTTTTATCGAAAAATTACGAAAAGATGCTAAGTGTTTAGAAGATTCTGACAAAAAAACAATAAATAAAATGTTAAAAAAATCCGGAATAACGCAAAATGAATTTGAAGCACTCAAACAGTGCAAATACACAGTGAATAGGCAAAAAGTGATAGCTCTTGCCATTGCTTTAAAACAGCCTGTTGAGGAATATCTGCTTTTAGCAGATTATCTCCCTGACAACATTAAAAATTTATCTAAAAATAAGAAATGGGCAACTATGTTAGACTCATTCGCCGATCTCTCTCCCGAAACAATCGATCAAATGATCGATATTATACAGAATATTATCAGCATGTATAAAAAAGGGGG
>JAPLKC010000023.1 GCA_026388255.1 Pseudomonadota bacterium
AAGGAGGCAGAATTATGAGAGAATTGGAATACGATGGCATTATCATCGGAGCAGGCCCCAACGGCCTGACAACAGCAGGTTATTTAACAAAGGCAGGTTTGAAGATTGCAATCCTGGAAAGGAGATATGAGATCGGCGGAGGGTTAGCCACAGAGAACCTTCTCCTTCCCGGTATGCTTGTTGACAGTCATGCCATCTACCACATGATGGTAGATTATGCACCTCCAATGAGGGATTTTGAACTGGAGACAAAGTATGACCTGAAATGGATCTACCCGGAGCTTCAGATTGTTATGCCCTTTATGGACGGAACATATCTTGCCCTGTACAGCGATCCCAAAAAGTCAGCAGAGTCTATTGCGCAGTTTTCAAAAAAGGATGCAGAGACCTTCCTTAACTTTGCCAATATATCCGAAGAAGCTATGGATATATTCCTTGCCCCGGCAAGTTATGTGAATCCTCTTCCCAGCATTGAGCAGGCAGCAAAGCTCGAACTTCATCCTGCCACCAAATGGGATGATGAACTCACGGGATTCACACCGAAACAGATTGTAGATTCCTGGTTTGAGAATGATAAGGTACGTGCATTATTTCTCTATTGCGCCACCATGTGGGGACTTGATTATGACCTTGAAGGCCTCGGATACCTTGTGCCTCTCATGATAAACCGTGCATGGCATTTCAAGCTGTCTCACATGGGTTCCCACCACATAGCACATCTTATGGGGAAATATATATCAGAGAACGGCGGCAGGGTAATAAGCGGATGCGAAATAAAGAGAATTGTCATTGAGAACAATGAGGCCAAGGGAGTTGAACTTAAAGACGGCACAATTCTCAAGGCAAAGAAGTTTGTCTGCAGCACCCTTAATCCGCACCAGACCTTCTATGACATGGTGGGAAAAGAACATCTCGACAAGGAACTGATCACAAGGCTTGACGAGTGGCATTATTCCGACATGAGCTTTTTTACTACACACCTGGCCCTGACAGAGAAACCGAAATTCAAGATATTTGAAAAGCATCCGGAACTTGAGAACGCACTTATCTATGTAATCGGATATGAGAGCGAACAGGATCTTGTCGATCACTTTGAAGCTTCAAAAAGAGGAGAACTGCATGACGGCGGTTTCAACTGCTGCTTCCCCTCCATTCATGATCCAATCCGTATGCATCGACATGAAGGCAGTTTTGTCAAACACATCGGTCTTATCTCCATGGAATGCGCACCATACAACCTTAAGGATGGCGGTGGCCTCGGATGGAACAAACACAGAAGACCCTATGCAGAACGCTGCAAGGCCATACTGGAAAAATATGCACCAAATATGAATAAAGATACCATAGTATGGGATTATATCAGTACGCCTTTAGACACTGAGAATAAATTCCCTGATATGAAGCAGGGATGTTTTAAACAGGGCGCATATCTCCCGCTCCAGATGGGATTTATGAGACCCAATGAATACTGCGGCCAGCATGATACGCCAATAAAGAATCTCTATGTCGGTGGAGCCTCCACACACTCCGGCGGTATGATTACCTACGGTCCCGGCTTTAATGCAGCAGAAAAGATTGCAGAGAATCTGGGGATTAAGAAATGGTGGCCTGAACCACGGGGCGTTAAAGAAGCAAGAGATTTAGGACTATTTTAGTAACTGGAATAAAAGGAGGATACCATGTTTATGCGATCAACCGGTTTAGGAAGGACATTACTCACTGGTAAAGTGTCGAACATTTTTGCTACCACAGTTGTACCTTCTACGTTGGAAGAACCTCAAGAGGGTGTCACGGAACCTGTGCGTATGATGATGATGATGGAGATTGTGAACCCTGTGCACTGGACAGTACGTGCCTTTTTGGATCCATCTGATTTAAGAAAGATAGTGAAGGTAATAGTGACAAATCCGTTACTCATCCTCAAGGGTATAAAGTTCTTTTTTTCAAAAGACCCTGATTACGGGGAATTGGCAAAGGTAGAAGCATCTGCCCCTAAAGCAGATGCGGGAAAGGCGCCGAAAGGACCAGCCTCAGTACCGGGACCTGGCGCCATACCAAAGGGACCGGGCGCCATACCATCAAGAGCATGAATTTAATGAAGATATAAGAATAAGGAGGGCATTATGGCAGATAAAAAGTACGATGCGGTTATAGTAGGCGGTGGGCATCATGCTACAATCATAGCCTGCTATTTGCAGAGAGCCGGTTTAAAGACGGCCATGTTTGAAAGATGGCATGAAATGGGTGGCGGTGCATGTGGTGAGGAACTGCCTGTACCGGGATTTATCCAGAATGTATGCGCACATTTTACGCGTTTTTATACAAACCCGGCATACAGTGATTTTGACCTGAGAGATCATGGACTGGTCTACCTGTTCCCTGAGAACAACGAGGCATGGATCTATCCTGACGGCAGCTACATATTGGGTAAGACGATCTTCCCGGTTGTTGATCCTCTTACCGGAAGGGCAGAGTTCTCTCAGGAGGCTGCTGATTATACCATTAAAGAAATAGCAAAAATCAATAAAGATGATGCAAATACTGTTGAGGATATTATAAGGAGATTTAAAAACAAGTGGAGAAAAGCATTTGGACTGTACCGATACACAGGTCCGGCTGAGTGGGGTAATGGACCCGATCCTCTTGAAGCGCTTTTTGATGACCCGATAGATGGACTTGATCGTGATATCGCCTTAGGGACAGTTGGCGAAATTGCCACGAAGATGTTCAAGAGTCCTGAGATGCAAACATTTTATATGAGGGCAATTCAGACTTCAAACGGTCTTTTTCCGCAGGACAGACCCGGGCCATACTGGCACATCCATGCTCTTGGTCTCATTCTTTCCGTCGATGCCGCAGCAATCGTAACCGGTGGCACTCATAGCATTACCCATGCACTTCTTCGTGCCTTTGAAAAATACGGCGGCGAATTCTTTGTTCTTAATGAGGTCAAGAAGGTACTGAGCGATAACAAAAAGGCAACTGGAATCGAACTGGTAAACGGCGATAGGATTTTTGCCGATATGGTAATCAGTGACTTAAGCATTGAGCTCACAATGGACGTAGCAGGCAAGGAAAACTGGCCGGCCGATCTCTGGGCAAGAGGCCAGAAACTTAAAGAGAAACCCCCGACACTTGATGATAAAGCATATGAGAGAACCCAACTTCTATGGGGTAATATTGCACTTATGGATGCACCGGTTTATCCGCAGAATCCCGAACTGGGCATGGTTCCGAGATTATACTTCGGTGAAGCAAACCCAGAGTACTTCCTGAGCGGACAGTACCAGAGGGATCGGTGGGAAAAAGGTATTTCCGACAAGTTATATCTCCTCGTTGCCCCTGATGTTCAATGGGACAAGACCCGCGCACCGGCTGGACGGTTTGCAGCCCTTGTCGAAGAGTTTACCTGCCCATGGAGGAACTTTTCAGAAAGAGAATGGCTGAAGATGAAAAAGGAGATTGAATTCAGGATGATTGAAGAGTGGGGAAAATATGCACCTAATGTCAATATGGAAAACTTCATATCTGCCTGGATTGCAACTCCGGATGATGTGGTTAACAGGAACCCCTGTATGCCTCAGGGTGGCTGGGGCGCATTGGATGCCCATTACGAATGCTCCGGCAGGTTGAGACCATTCCCTGAAATATCGGGATACCGTTTGCCATTAAAGAATTACTATCTCTGTTCCTCGGCGGCACACTCTGCGCACGGTATAGGGCGTGGCAGCAGCTATGCCTGCTACAAGACGATTGCAGAAGATTTTGGACTTAAATACAAGCCGTGGGAAGAACGCGGGTGGTAGAAGATTGAAAAAACCTAAGATTCAGTGAAAGTGTATCATATATGAAACCTCATCCGGAATGCGGCGCATGTCTTGTTCATTGGGTGTTTGAAAGGACGGCGCCGTATACCCCTGAAGGTGGAACAGCCGTCCTCGTCAGGAACATAGTTGGAGTACTGCTAAGCGATGTTTCACCACAGGCGAACGTTGGTTCTCTGTGCAATGGAACAGTACATGCTGTTTTTGATTCAACACCCGGGCTTCCCCAACATTATGAGGATCTTAAGCATAAAAGCAATGAAAATGCAAAAATGATCCTGGTTGAGGCCATGGAATACATAAATAAAGAAGAAACACTGGAAGGCAGACTGTCAAGAGCCTGCTTTCTTGCCGCTGCTGCCAATATTGCCCCTCTGAATGCACCTTCAAGTCCTTACACTTTTCAGGAAATACGCGATTTGATGCATCTCGGAGATGCTAAGATGGCTGTAATGGGTGACCTTTTCGGGGCCCTTAAGAATGCCCGCCATGTGTTTTATGTAACAGATAATGCAGGTGAAATAGGTTTTGACTCCCTTGTTATTCGTCAGATTAAGGATATGGGATTGAGAATTACTCTTGTAGTAAAAAAGCAGACCTTTTTTGAAGATGCAACCATGATTGACGTCAACACCTTCGGTCTTGAGGGGCTGGTTGATGAAATAATAACGGTTCCAGGTTTTCTTGCACCCGATAAAATGGATAAAGAAACTGCAGCATCCTTCAAATCCTGTGACCTTGTTATTGCCAAAGGCACCGGAAGTTACGAGGCCATACATGGCGAGATACCTGATAAGAAAGCAGTTTATATGCTGAAGATAAAGTGCAAACCCATAGCAAGAGAATTGGGGATGGATGGGGGAAATGTTATTGTGAAGGTTGAATAAAAAATGTATACATTTTTTTTATTTAAGTCTTTAAATTTAGAGAAAGGAGGTATACAATGATAAGTCTGGAGGGAAAAGTTGCGATTGTCACCGGTGGTGCTAAAGGACTCGGAAGGGCGTTTTGTGAAGGATTTGCCCGGGAAGGAGCAAAGGTTTTAGCGGTGACCCGTAAAGACTTGAAGGGGTTGGAAGAAACAGTAAAGGCAGTGAGAGAAGCAGGATCTGAAGGGGAATATCTCCAAATTGATGTGACATCCAGGGCTGATAATGAGAGAATGGTAAAATTTGCAATGGAGAGGTTCGGCAGGATTGATATCCTGGTAAACAACGCGGCATTCTACTATGGTGTTGAGCGCAAGGGATTTGATGAAATCAGCGATGAAGAGTGGGACATGATGATGTCAGTAAATGTCAAAGGTTCCTGGCTTCCAACTGTTGCAGTCTTTCCTTTTATGAAACAGGCTGGAAAAGGAAAGATTGTCAACCTGACATCAGAGGTCTTTTTTACGGGTTCCCATGGTTTTGTTCACTACGTAGCAACTAAGGGCGCTGTTGTTGGACTGACCAGGGCTTTGGCCATTGAACTCGGGCCGTATAACATCTGTGTCAATGCGGTTGCACCCGGGTTCACGGATACAGAAGCAAGCCGCACAATTGCAGATGTCACAAAGTACGATACATCCAAAACACCTCTTAAAAGACTCGGTGTGGCGGAAGATATCGTCGGAGCTACGATTTTTCTTTCTTCAGATGCAGCAGATTTCATAACTGGACAGACCATCCTTGTGGATGGAGGAAAAGCAATGCATTAAAAAGAGCAATGCACCAAAAAAATCGAAAAAGGGGAGGATTTATGAAGATGTACGATTGTGTTCCAGGTCTTGAGTTTGATGAGAGTTTGGATTTTGCGGTTTCGCCGGCTTGGTTTCTGGATGCTACGCACTCTGTGCCGCCATGGACACCTATGTTCGGTTGGTTCTGGATCAATTTCTGCCGGCACGGCATGCAGTATGGCGCAGAAAAGCTTTCTTTACCCACGGTAAAGGGATGGGACTGGCGGTTTAAGGATGGAGGCGGCTATCTGGCCTTGCTCATTGTTCAGGATCCTGAGGAAAGAAAGGCTCGTGAGGAGCGTTTCAAAGTTGCTATTATGCCTTTCATCCAGGATTTCAGCGGCTTGTGGAAGGGTTTTGTGGACGAGATTGTAGGGAAGTACGATGCGCTGAAGATCGATCTCGATAAAGCCTCCAATATAGATCTTCTGGAGAATTTTGAAGGGACGATCAATGTCTGCAAGCGCATGTGGGAAATACACATGTATATGATGTATGGCGTCTATACCGCATTCGTACTCTTTGAACAGATGACACAGCAGCTCCTCGGTTTTAATGACTCAAGCCCAGAATTCCACAGGCTTATGAGCGGTTTTGACAACAAGAGCTTCCAGGTGGACAAGGGCCTTTTTGAATTTGCCCGGAAAGCTGAGGCTATGGGATTGAAAGATATATTTCTTTCCACTGAAGCATCAAAGATGAGAGATGCCCTCAAACCCACGTATAACGGACAGGAATTTCTCAAGGCCTTTGATGATTTTATGGAAAAGGAAGCGGGATGGCGTTTGGATAGGATGGCAGAGATCAATTGCCCCACATGGCTTGAGGATCCTACCCCGGCTTTTTCCGTGATCAAAATGGCCATTACTAAGGGAATGAACTACAACCTCGATGAAGACAGGAAGAGACTTGAAGCTGAGAGAATCGTTGCCGAGAATGAGATATTGGCAAAGATATCCCCAGAACAGAAGGGTTGGTTCAAAACGATGCTGAAACTTGCGCAGGACTGCGCCTGGTTCAGCGAAGAACACAACCATTATCTTGACCTTTACGCGCACGCCATGGTCAGACGGAGTGTTATAGGTATAGGAAAACGCTTTGCAAAATTAGGCGCGATCGAAACTGCTGATGATATATTCTACCTGATACCCGATGAGGTGAGAAAGGCATGCATAAGCCCTGATATGTTCAACCTCAGACCGATTGTAGACCGCAGAAAGGCTGACTGGCAGGGCTGGTGTGCGAAAGATAACCCGCCGGCATTTATGAAAGAAGGTTTCACTTTTGAGGATGCAATGGGAGGATTGATCGGATCCATGGATCCCATCGCCTTAAAGGTCGTTGTGGGCAGTATGCCTGTGGTAAGACCGGAACTCAAGGCTGATCTCTTCGGTGTTTGCGGTTCGCCAGGCGTGGCTGAAGGGACTGTGAAGGTTGTCTGGAAAGAGGAAGAACTATCGAAGATACAAAAAGGAGATATTATGGTAGCGCCTACTACCTCTCCAAGCTGGACCCCCGTTTTCTCTATTCTGGGAGGGGTTATCGTGGATAGAGGCGCGAGCCTTTCCCACGCTGCAATCGTCGGCAGGGAATATGGCATACCCGTTGTCATGAATACATTCGAAGGCACAAAGGTCTTGAAAGATGGAATGAGGATAAGGCTGGACGCAAATATGGGTGCTATATACATCCTTGACAAGTAACAACAACGAAAAAAGGCAAAGGGCAAACCAAAAGGTGATGATTGCATCCTTTTGGATGAGTTATAAAGCCGAGAAAGGATTTTTATCAGATTCCAGGTACGGGGTTCAGGTTTATTACCTGAGCTCTCGTCCCCTGGATTCGAAAATCCTTAAGTCATACTGACTTGTCGGGATGTCCTTTGATTAGGAGACTTCTATGGATATGAAAGAAATTTATTGGTTGGATGAACTATCTAAAGAATATAGAGAAGCTGTGGGAAATAAATGTGCAAACCTGGGAGAGCTGATAAAAATCGGCCTTCGTGTGCCCTATGGATTTGCTCTTTCCATAAAAGCTTATGAAACATTTATGGAACAATCAGGTTTAAAGGAAAAGGTAATACAGATAGTTGAAAAGGAAACAAATGCAGGCCTTGATGTTGATAAAGAAATAGACAGGATGATAGCGATGAGCGCGACAATAAGAGAGGCCATCGAGGAGTGTGAAATGCCGCCGGGTATGGCCGCGCTCATCGCTGAATTCTACATGGAGCTTCAAAAAAAGGTAGGTATCACCGATGTAGCCTGCGCTGTAAGATCAAGCGGGGCCGTAAGTATGCCGGGCCAGATGGAAACCTATCTGAATATAAAGGGTGAATCTGAGATCATCAGGAATGTAAAAAAGGTCTGGGCAAGCGCCTTTACAACACGGGCAATCGTCTTCAGGATAAAGAGCAATATGCCTATTTCATGGGCGCCTATCGGCATTGCCGTAATCATGATGATCGATGCAAAAAGCGCCGGTGTTACATTGACTGTTCTCCCCAGTGCAGGCGATCTTGATCGTGCCATAGTTGAAGGTAATTTTGGTCTTGGAGAAAGTGTTGTCAGCGGGGATATAACGCCCGACTCTTTTATAATAAACAAAATTGATATGTTAATAGAATCAAGATCTGTTGCTGAAAAGACTAAGATGGTTGTCTATGGCGAAATTGGTACAACAATTGCTGAAGTGCCGGTTGAGTTAAAAAAATCGCCTTGTCTCGATGATAACGAAATACTCGAGATAGTAAGAATTGGCAAGGAAGTTGAAAATTACTTCGGTTTTCCCCAGGATATGGAATGGGCCGTGGATAAAAGATTCCCTTTTCCGGAAAATATTTTCTGGGTGCAGGCCAGAGGAGCGAAATACACAAAAAAAGATGTTGGAAAGGATGAAGCGTATGTAGTAGACATGATGCTTCAACTCTTTAGAAAGTAGAAAATTTGAAATGTATATAAGGATGACTTTTTCCAAGGTTAAACCGGGCAAAGAGGTCAATACAAGCTCTGATCCTATAATTTTACAAATCTTTTTTTAGGAGGTATCATGGCCATACTTTTTGTACAGCACTGGAGCGTTGCGAAGAACAAAGAAAGAGAGTATGAAAACTTTATTTTGGGAACACATATACCTGTTTTAGAGAAATTGGGATTAAGGGTTGTCGGAGGCTTTTATGTGGTAGTAGGTGCAGGACCTCACATAGCTGCCATATCCACAACTGACAGTGTTGAGGAATTCCAAAAAATTGTGACTTCTGCTGAATATACCAAGCTTCTTGAACAACTTTTTCCTCTTATATTGAACTATTCAAGCAAACTCTATGTATCCTACGGTCCAATCGACGTAGGAAGATACAATATCCAGTTTGGTATGTGGAGATTTAATCAATATTTTGATATTATTCCAGGAATGGCTGAAGAATATAAGAATTTTGTCAAGAATGAATTCATCCCGGAAATGGAAGGGTTAGGAATAAAGATAACAAATATCTGGAAGGTAGTTATTGGTTCGGGACCATTCATCCTTGTTGAAGGCAGCAGCCCCGGCTTACAGGATATTGCCAAGTCTGTGGATACGGACAAATACAGAGCCCTTATGAGACAATTGAAGTCAAAATACATAATGAACTTTCAGAGCAGGATAATGGCTCCGACAAGAAGAGTGGAAATTCCGTATTTTATAAAAGGCCTGACCGAAGGGATATAGAGAGCAGAGAAACTGGAATATAAGCAAATGTTGCTATATCTTAAATTTGAACACCCACACACACCGGGCGGTCAAAATATATTTTTTTGGCCGCCCCCTCCCGATTTTATGTGAACGGATGAGGCCGTCAAGTATATCCTGGATGCCCCGATACACAACATAACCGCCCCCCCCAGTATTGAGTCGAGCTTACAGAAGGTGGATATGGGGAGATTAGACTGCTGGGTAATGGCCACGCCTGAAACAGATATGGCACTGAAGAAGCTCGGTCTTAAGAACATCAAGAGCTGGGAATACAAGAAATTTGACGTGAAAGCGCTAATGCCCCTCGGTGAAAAGGGCAAAGAGGTGGACAAAATATTGGTCGATCTCATAAAGAAGTTGAGGGCGAACGGAAAGCACCTATACTGGATCAGAAATACGACAACTGGCAGCCATAAAATCTTACATCACATGAAATAATGGGGGATCAGGTACTGATTTTTATTCACATCAGGTCTGATTTCCCAATGTATTATATATAATAAGTGCAGTCGATAGTTAAAGGGCGTCAGACAGAAAAGGTCGAGTGAATAATTTCAATAACCTTCTTAGCGCTCGGGCTTAGCAAGTGCTCTGAGAGAAAAATAAGCTGTACATCTATGTATATGTTAATATCGGCCATACTCAAAATCTTGAGCTGGCCTTCCTCTAATTCATTCTTGACCACTGCCGGGAACATAAGCGCCATACCCTTGCCTGTTAAAAGATATTTCTTTATCATTTCCAGATTTTCTGCTTCAAAAACAATATTCGGTGTTACCTTATATTTGTCAAAAACATCCAAAAGGGCCAGTCTCGTAGCAGAACCTTCTCCTGCAACAAGTATGGGCTGATGCAACATGTCATCTATTGAAATATGCTCCTTTTGGGCAAGCGGATTCTTGTTACTAACTACAAACTCAATCTTCTCGTTTGATATCGTAATGGCCGTAATCTTATCATTTATGGGAACTTTAGGAATAATGCCTATATTATCTTTGAATTGCATTATTTTTTCAATGATTTCATGTGAAGTGCCTTCAGTAATACTTACCTGGATGTTCGGGTAGTGATCGCTAAAGATGTTTATGATCAGGGGCAGATATGTCTGAGAAAGAGACCTTGATGCTCCAATACGCAGCACGCCCCTGCCTGCATTGTTATATGATGTCAGAATATTTTCAATTTCCTTTGACTTTTTGTATACTTCCTCGGCTATGGGGAGGATTTCTTTGCCCACATCGGTGAGTTGGAGCTGTTTACCTGCGTTGATGAAGAGTTTTGTACCAAATTGTCTTTCCAGGCATTTGATCTTGGTGGTTACTGCAGGTTGCGTAAGGAATAGTTTTGTTGCTGCGTTGCTGAAACTTCTTTCCTTTGCTACAAAGAAAAAAGCTATAAGATTTTCGAGATTTATCTTGATGTTTTCCATAAAGATTATCATACCAGATTTTTGAAAACAAAGACAGCTATAATCTATAGAACATAGGCAGACATATTCACTTGATCGCGCTCCGCTGAAAACAATGAAAGCAATTGTCTTAGATATTTTGTAATGTATAAGATTTAACTGAGTTTACCGCCTAAATTTTAAAGGTAGTCCGCACAGGCTTTCGGTATATAATGTTCAAACACGACTTGTTGTTGACACCCCGCAGGCTTATTGGATATATATGAATAATGATTAATCGAAAACTTATCTATTTTATTACTTTATTGATTGTCGGCGGCCTTGGCGGGATTGTTGCCCAGACAGTCCTGCTCAGGGAAATGCTTATCCTCTTCTCCGGAAATGAATTCTCCATTGGCATTATCATAGGCTCCTGGGTCATCTGGGAAGCAATAGGGTCTTTCATCGGGGGGAGATGGAACAAAATAAATAGTATGAACGCCCTCATGTCATCAATCATCCTGTTTTCAGTCTTCTTTCCTGCGAGCATATACTTCACGCGTGTCTTCAAAACAATTGCCAGCATTGACCCCGGCGTGGGTATCGGATTGTTGCCTACATTTTATTCCTCAGTCATTATTCTCCTGCCTACAGGTTTTCTCCACGGCCTTTTCTTTACTCTCGCTTGTTCAGCTCACAATGAGATTACAGGAGAAGGAACTACTTCAACAGGGAAGGTATACTTCATCGAAATGCTTGGAACAATTATCGGGGGTGTGCTGGTTAATTATCTGCTTATCATTTATTATAACTCCTTTCAGATAGCTATGGGGGTTGCCCTAATCAGTGCATTGACGTGTTCATTTTTTGCCTGCTCAACAGGCCTTTCAAAAAAACGCATTATAACAAGCATCTCAATATGCCTGTTTGTTCTTTCAACTATCTTTCTGACAGGCAGCGGAACAGAAAAGATCAACAACCTTGCTTTAAAAAGGCAATGGCCTGGTCAAAACATGGTATATTACGGAAACTCCCATTATCAAAACATCGTCGTTGTTCAGAATGACAGTCAGTATACCTTTTTCTCCAATGGCATCCCTGCCGTCACAACGCCCATCCCTGACATTGCCTTTGTTGAAGAGTTCGTGCACCTTCCAATGCTTGCCCACCCTTCCCCGGAAAATATACTCATCATAGGCGCAGGCGCTGGGGGTATCATAAACGAGTTGCTCAAATACCCTTCTGTTAAAAAAATAGATTATGTTGAAAGAGATCCGCTGTTTCTTAAAGTCATTCGGAAGTTTTCTACACCGCTGACGCAAAGGGAGCTGGATAACCCCATTGTCAACCTGTATTATATTGACGGAAAGCGTTTTTTAACAGAAACGTCTAATAAATACGATGTTATACTTCTTGGTTTACCTCCGCCCTATACGCTTCAGGCAAACAGGTTCTTTACACAGGAATTTTTCACAGCAGCGAAGGCAAGATTGAATTATAATGGAATACTTACGCTAACATTGACAGGTTCCCTAACATATTACAGCAAGGAATTAAAGGAACTAAATGTAAGCATTATACATACCGTTGAAAAGGTATTTTCCTACGTGTATGTACTACCTGGCGATTTCAACCTTTTTATGGCATCGGACGCCCAGGAGGTTGCCCTCATCTCCCCTGCCCTTCTTTATGGCAGGTTAAGGGGGTACGGGATAAAAACAGGCCTTATCACCTCTTCGCACCTGAACTACCGCTTTGAAGAAATCCGGCGCAACTGGTTCCTATCCAACATGCAGGGCACAACGGCGTCCATCAATAGAGATTTTTCTCCAAAAGGCCTTTTTTATCATGTTACATACATCAACCTGCTTTTTTCCCCATATTTGAAAATATTTTTCGATTATGTAAATCAGATTAACATTATTGTCTCCATTGTCTTCATAGCATCACTTTTTTTGGTCTTCTTTTTTCTTCAGAGAAGGTACAGCGGGACAGGCATTGTCTATGCCATTTCAACTACAGGTTTTGCAGCAATGATTCTTGAGTTGATCCTTCTCTTCAGTTTTCAGATATTTTATGGTTATATATTCCATGAAATCGGTATTCTTATAACAACCTTTATGGCAGGCATGGCTGCCGGCAGTCTTGTTATCGTTCTTTCCCTGAACCATATCAAAAAGATATTCCTCGCCTTCATCTATACAGAGGCAGCAATTGCCCTTTTTTGCTTCATCCTTCTTCTGATACTCCTTTTTATTGAGCCTGCCGTCACTTATAATCCCCTATCCGTGCGGGTAATCTTTTTCATCCTGTTATTTGTCTCAGGATTTCTGGCCGGCATGGAATTCCCCTTAGCAAACAAGGTTTATCGGGCAGGCAGCGTTGGCAGAACTGCCGGAATTTTATACGGCGCTGATCTTCTTGGCGGCTGGATTGGCGGGATTATAGGCGGGATTGTGCTACTGCCCATACTTGGTTTGTCGGATGGGTGCATCGCACTTATAACATTAAAAATAAGCAGCTTCGTGCTATTGTTAACCTCATACAAAAAGTAGTATAATTTACCGTACGTTATGCTGAGCAGACGGAACTTCATAAAAATAGCCTGTCTTACCCCTCTTATCCTGAACATAAAACCGGAGATTCTTCTTGGCAGCGACGGTAATCCTTTAAAAGAGGCACTGTATTACGAAAAATATGACGAAAAAAAGCAGATCGTATGGTGTCAATTGTGCCCCAGAGGATGCACCATTTCTGAAGCTACTTCAGGCTTCTGCCGGGCAAGAAAAAATATAAAAGGAAAGCTCTACTCACTCGGATATGCCCTACCCTGCGCCATCCACATTGACCCTATTGAAAAAAAACCTTTTTTTAATGTGCTTCCCAGAAGTCTCAGCTTTTCCATTGCCAGTGCGGGATGCAACCTGAGATGTAAATTCTGTCAGAACTGGCAGATATCGCAGGTCTCCCCGCTTGAAACGGAAAACCGTTATCGCCCTCCCGACATAATTGTTTCAATGGCAAAAGCAAACAACTGCAAAAGCATTGCCTATACATATACCGAGCCGACAAACTTTTTTGAATACATGTTTGATACAGCCAGGATAGCAAAAAGCAAGGGCATCCTGAACGTATCGCACTCAAACGGATATATCAATCCGGAGCCGTTAAAAGAGCTGTGCAAATATCTTGATGCGGTAAACATTGATCTAAAGGGATTCAGTCAGGAGTTTTACAACAAAGTATGTGAGGCAGAACTCAACCCGGTCCTTGAAACGATAAAAACATTAAAGAAATCAGGAGTGTGGGTAGAGATTACGAACCTTGTAATTTCAGGTTATAACGATGATCCGAAGATGATTGCAAATATGTGTGAATGGTTAAAAAACAATGCCGGGATTGATACGCCTGTGCATTTTTCCCGGTTCTACCCCATGTATAAGCTAACAGGGGTCTCTCCTACCCCGGTGAGCACACTGGACAGGGCAAGGGAAATAGCGTTGAAAACAGGGCTGCATTACGTTTATATCGGGAATGTACCGGGACATCCGGGGGAAAACACATACTGTCCGAAATGCAGAAAAATAGTGATTAAGAGAGCCGGATACAGCATGTTGGAAAATAATATGAAGGCCGGGAAATGTAAATTTTGTGATGAAAAGATAGGAGGCATATGGAACGTTTAAAAGCAATTTTTAATTTTCAATTTCGAATTTCGAATTTTAAAAACTGGAGCATAACAACATTCATTATATGTTTTTTTATTTTTCCGGCACTGTCTGCGGCTGAAGAAGGGTCACTGAAAGTAAGAAAACCGGTCTATGCCGGTTCTTTTTATCCGGCAGACAGGGACGCACTTGAAAAGAAAATAGATGATTTTCTAAAAGAAGCAGAATCAAAGGTTGAAAAGGTGAATTCTCCTTTGATCGGCATAATGGTCCCCCATGCCGGTTATGAGTATTCCGGGGAGGTTGCCTCATATGCATACAGTCAATTGAGAGGCAGACATTATAAAACAGTCATTATCATAGGCTCAAGCCACAGAATGCCCTTCAGAGGCATTTCCATCTACCCTTCCGGCGCCTGGGAAACACCTTTAGGCAAGGTGGAAATAGATCAGAAGGTTGCACAGAGGCTTATGGAACAGTGCAAGGCCATCAAAGTCTTTTCTCCTGCCTTTGAACAGGAACATTCCCTTGAGGTCCAGTTGCCCTTTTTACAAAAAACATTGAAATCCTTCAGGATCGTTCCATTGCTTATCGGGTCAATGAACACTGATGATTACAGAACGCTTTCCGATGCACTCGTGAAAATATTGAGGCAAAACCCGAAAGAGACCCTTATCGTAGTTTCATCGGATATGTCTCATTATCACACATACAATCAGGCAAATCAGATGGATAAGCCCGCATTAAAGGAAATCGAGGCACTTAATACGGATAAGCTGTTTGATGGCTTAAATAATGGAGAATATGAACTGTGCGGCGCCCAGGGGGTAATTGCTTTACTGATGGCATCAAAAACACTGAATGCCGAGGCAAAGACCCTACGCTATGCCAATTCCGGGGATGTTACAAGGGATAAGGGTCGTGTTGTCGGGTATGGCTCGGTTGCCTTCTACTATCCTGATGACAGCCATGCACTCAATAAAAAAGAACAGAAGACACTCCTTATGATCGCACGGAAAACCGTGGATGAGTATATTACAAAAGGGAATATCCCGGGATTTCAGATAAAAGAGGGCAAGCTCCTTGAGAAGAGGGGCGCTTTTGTCACTCTCACAAAAAAAAGTGAGTTGAGGGGGTGTATAGGGTATATTGTGCCTGTTGAGCAGCTTTACAGGGCAGTTTCTGAAATGGCAATCGCAGCTTCAAGCAGAGACCCCCGTTTTCCACCTGTTTCCAAGGATGAACTGAAAGACATTCACATCGAGATATCCGTGCTAAGCCCGTTAAAATTGATTAGCAGCACAGACGAGGTTGAGGTGGGCAGACACGGGCTATATATAACCAGAGGAAACTACTCGGGCCTTCTACTCCCGCAGGTTGCCACAGAGCAGAAGTGGAACAAGGAAGAATTCCTGAAACAGACATGCCACAAGGCCGGTCTACCCATAAATGCCTGGAAAGAAAAGGGAACGAACATTTATACCTTCACAGCCCAAATTTTTTCAGAATAAAATCAACAGAGGCATTGTCGTCAATGTTTATATACCGATAATCACTTCCGACAACCAAGAGACCGGCGAGAAACAAAGCAACAATCTGCCCTGTGGCATGGAAATGAAAGCCGATAAAAACATACGAATTGGCCAATGCTATGAGTTCTTTTTGGCTCCCCGGGCAGGACTCGAACCTGCAACCTACTGGTTAACAGCCAGACGCTACTGCCGATTGAGCTACCGGGGAGTGCGGTATTAAGTTAACTATAAAATGCACTCTTATGTCAAGTCAAAGACTGCTTATCTTCAAAAACAACTTTTTTGAATTTTCTCTTACCAACCTTAAAAATTTCTCCATCAACCTTATCTGCAATTATCGATTCAGATGTTATTTTTGTCATACTTCCAGCATCTGTTACAGCAACACCGCCCTGTCCGATCATGCGTTTTCCTTCTGATGTTGATGTCACCATACCCATATCAAAGAGCAGCTTCGGTATCCATATAGTATCATTTTCCTTTTTTAATTTTATAATCTCAACTTCATCGGGTATTTCTTTTTCTCTGTGTATCTTCTCGAAATTTATACAGGCAGCTTCGGCTTCAGTGTTTCCATGGAACCTTTTTATCATTTCCTTCGCAAAGTTTACTTTTGTGTCTCTCGGATGAACCTTTCCGTTTTTTAAATCATCATTCAATGTCTTAAACTCATCCATGGTTATGTCACTCAAAAGCACATAATACTTGAGCATCAGCTCATCCGATATGGACATAAGCTTCCCGAACATGATATCGGGCGGCTCATCTATTCCGACATAGTTTCCGTAGCTTTTACTCATTTTGTTTATGCCGTCCGTACCCTCAAGCAACGGTACTGTTACAAGCACCTGTGACTCCTGCCCATAAGCCTTCTGTAAGTCCCTTCCAACAAAAAGGTTAAAAATCTGGTCATGTCCGCCAAGCTCCACATCAGCCCTTAATGCCACGGAATCATATCCCTGCACCAAGGGATATAAAAATTCATGGATACTTATGGGTAGGTTGTTTGTATATCTGTTCTTGAAATCCTCCCGTTCCATAATCCGCGCCATCGTATACTTCGCACATAACCTGATCATGTCCGCAGCTGTCATGGTCTCCATCCACTCACTGTTAAACCTGATCTCTGTTTTGTCAGGATCAAGGATTTTGAAGACCTGTTCTTTATAAGTCTCTGCATTTTGAAGAAGCTCTTCTTTAGTTAATGCAGGTCTTGCCTCAATCCTTCCGGTAGGGTCTCCGATCATGCCGGTAAAATCCCCGATGAGAAAAATTGCCGTATGGCCAAGTTCTTGAAATTGCTTTAATTTTTGCAGAACAACAGTGTGACCAAGATGTAAATCGGGGGCGGTCGGGTCAAGTCCGAGCTTAATCCGTAAGGGCCTTTTTTCAGATTTTGCCTTCTTCAGTTTGTCTCTCAGCTCGTTTTCACTGATGAGATCAACTGCGCCACGCTTAATTATTTCAATTTCCTGTTCTATATCCATACACCCGCCTGATTCCACGGTCCCCTACTCACAGCATAATCCAAAGCATTTTTAATATTTTTAACTGGGAATTACGAACCGTCAAAATTGAAGTTTTCAACTGATCTTTTCCTTTATTCTCTCTATCTTTAAGCATTTATTAGTCATGCCGTCTATCGTCAGAATCACTCCCTGTACTTCAATGTTTTCTTTGCCAACTTCATATTTATGTGGCATCATGGTTATAAATCTTTTCAAAACAGCCGTCTTATCCATACCTATTACCGAATCTGCAGGGCCTGTCATCCCGGCATCTGTGATATATCCGGTGCCGTTCGGCAGAATTCTCTCATCAGCCGTCTGAACATGTGTATGAGTTCCTATGACTGCCGAAACCTTCCCATCAAGATACCAACCAAGGGCAATTTTTTCCGACGTAGCCTCAGCATGAAAATCCACAATTATCGGAATCTCATAGTCAAAATGTTCAGTAAGATCTTTCATTGCCCGAAAAGGACATTCAAGAGAATTCATAAAAACCCTTCCCTCAACATTGGCTACGCATAATTCTATATTGTTTTTTTTAATGATCTTATATCCAAGACCAGGAGTCCCTTCCGGATAATTAAGCGGCCTGATGACACGCTGCTCTTCCATCAGGAAAGAAGCTGCTTCTTTCTTTTTCCATACATGATTACCGGTAGTTATCAGGTCAATTCCACAAGACAGCATTTCCAATGCAACCCTTGGGGTAATCCCGATGCCACCGGCTAAATTTTCACCATTTATTATTTTGAAATCTACATTGACGTCTTTTATGAAGGTTTCAACAGCCCTTCTTCCCGGCTTACCTATGACATCACCGAGAAAAAGGACCTTTATTTCATTTTGCATACTCTACAGCCCTTGTTTCTCTGATAACCACTATCTTAATCTGTCCGGGGTAAGAAAGGTCCGTTTCTATCTTCTTTGCAATGTCCCTTGACAGTAAATAAGTCTGTTCGTCGTTTATTTTCTCGCTGCTTACAATAATCCGTATTTCTCTTCCCGCCTGTATAGCATAGGATTTCTCAACACCAGGAAAACTGTTAGAAATACGTTCAAGTTCGTCAAGTCTTTTGATATATGTTTCGAGCATTTCCCTTCTTGCACCAGGTCTCGCACCGGATAAAGCATCGGCTGCCTGGACTATCACATCAAGGATGCCTGAAGCCTGGATATCTTCGTGGTGTGCAAGGATTGCATGGACAATTATATCACTTTCGCCATGTTTCTTGGCAAGGTCAGCGCCAAGTGAAGCATGTGAACCTTCGACTTCATGGTCCACCGCCTTTCCTATATCATGCAGGAGCCCCGCTCTTTTTGCTTCTTTAATATTAATTCTCAGTTCTGATGCTATAATACCGCATATAAAGGCAACTTCAAGTGAATGTTGATATATATTCTGAGCATAGCTGCTCCTGTATTTCAACCGTCCAAGCAACCTTACAAGCTCAGGGTGTACATTGTGAATTCCCAGATCGAATATAGCCTGTTCGCCAGCCTCTTTTATCTTCTCTTCCATCTCCTCGGCAACCTTCGACACTATCTCTTCAATCCTTGCAGGATGAATCCTCCCGTCGCTTATCAGTCTTTCGATGGCAATCCGTGCAACTTCCCTTCTTATCGGGTTAAAACATGAGAGTATAACGGCTTCGGGCGTATCATCAATGATAATATCAACGCCTGTGGCCGCCTCCAATGCCCTTATGTTCCTTCCTTCCCTGCCTATAATCCTGCCTTTCATCTCCTCATTAGGAAGGGAAACGGTTGAGACAGCGTCTTCCCCGACATAATCGCCTGCATACCTCTGAATCGACTGAGCTATGATTTCTTTTGCCTTCTTGTCCGCTCTTTCTCTCGCATCTTCCTCAATTTTCTTGCATATTTTCAGGGCTTCATATTTTGCATCATCTTCCATTAATTCCATAAGAATTTTCTTCGCTTCCTCTGCAGTTAACCCTGATATTTTCTCGAGCTTTTTCCTTTCATTTGCTAACAGGTTTTCGTATTCCCTGATCTTGTTATCAAGTTGAGAATGCTTGTTTGTTGCTTCCCTGTCTTTTTTTGATAGCTCATCTTCCTTTTTGTCGATTAACTCGATTTTTTTGTCAAGGTTTGATTCTTTTTGGGAAAGTCGCTTCTCTATATTCTGAAGCTCGATTTTTCTTGTTTTTATTTCTTGCTCAAACTCATTCTTTGACTGAATTGCAACATCTTTAGCCTGGATAGATGCCTCTCTAGTAAGCACATCCGCTTCTTTCTTTGCATCATCCAGTATTTTCCTGCCAATCTTCTCGTACTCACCGATCTTTTTTTTCTGAATAAATCTGGCAAGTACAAAACCAGCAAAAAGAGCTGCTATGGCTATAATAATTATCGCTATATTGTTCAAATTGCCCCCTCATAAATATATACAAATAAAACACCATTAGGGGCCAGTATTTTGAGGGAAAAGAGTACCTTATATTACTGATGCAATGAAATTATTCTACCTCCGAGCAACATAAAGTTATTTATATTTAAATCTCTATTTCCTCAGCAACTAACCTAAAAACCCCCGCGAATGCCGTGTAAACAGTATGTCTTGAACCTCTCGGTTAAGTGGGCACTTTTTTGTTGCATTAGGCTTCTTGCAGCAAGGCAAGCATGCACACCACAACAAGAGGAAGTTCCCATAAAAGAGGTGTTGGCTCAAAGTCCACCATCTATCACGTACACCGCAGGGAATTTCATAATTCTTCAACCCTTTTTAAAAGATTCAGGGTCCTCCCCTTAAACTTTTCGGTATGCGCCCTTATCTCAAAAAATTCATCTGTTAACTCCATCATTGCCATTATAACCGCGTTCATCGTGTTTACTATCCCGTAATCATTAACAATACGACTTATTCTTTCATCAACATCTTGTGCTACCCTTCTAATTCTTTCTTCGTCCTCGCCAATAAACGTAAATGGTTGATTTAATATATTTACTTCAACCTTTTTTTCCATTTACTTCTTCAAACCTCAGCTTTGTCTATCTTTTCTAAAATCTTTGCAATTTTATTGGCTATTAGTTCCTTTTCACTCTTTGAACCTTCAGTTTTTTCTTTCAATTCTATGTTTTGTGCTTCTAATGCTTGAATTTTAACAAGTAGCTTATCTTTTTCCTCTTTTACAGCCTTATAATTAATTACTAACTTCTCAATTTTCCCTTCGAGTTCGTCTAATTTATTCTCGCCCAATAGTTCCATATCTTGTTAATTATCCTCCTTTTTCTGCTCAAAAGTCAAGAATAAAAGGCACGCCTTAATAAAGGGCTCAATCCCTCCATCAAGTACTGCATCCGCATTATGCTCTTCAATTTTTGTCCTGTGGTCTTTAACAAGCTTATACGGATGTAGAATGTAAGAACGGATCTGGCTGCCCCAGGCAATGTCCTTTTTCTCCTTATTTAAAGTATCCATCTTCTCTTCCTGCTTTTTCTTCTCAAGTTCGTACAGCCTCGATTTCAATATTGCCATTGCTATCGCCTTATTCTTGTGCTGGGAGCGCTCGTTCTGGCACTGAACAACAATACCTGTGGGGGTATGTGTAATCCGTATGGCAGATTCAGTCCTGTTCACATGCTGTCCTCCGGGACCACTTGATCGGAACGTATCTATTTTCAGGTCTTCCTCATTAATATCAACGGCTATATTGTCCGGTAATTCAGGATATGCATATACAGATGCAAAGGATGTATGCCTCCTGTTGTTTGCGTCAAAAGGCGACACTCTGACCAGTCGGTGAATTCCGTTTTCACACTTCAAATAACCGTATGCATATGAACCCCTTACAAGGAAGGTAACACTCTTTACACCAGCTTCGTCACCTTGAAGCAGATCAACCACCTCTGTTTCAAACTTTTCTTTTTCAGCCCACTTAAGATACATTCTGAGCAGCATTTCAACCCAGTCCTGGGCTTCTGTGCCACCAGCGCCGGCATTTATATAAACAATTGCATTTTCCTTATCGTTTTCACCTCCAAGCATTCTCTCGATCTCATATTTGCTTAATAGCTCATCGAGATATCCAACCCTTGTAACCAATTCATCAATGTCTTTCGGATCATCCGTCTCCCTGACTATCTCGTTTAATATAAGCACCTCTTCGAGTTCTTTTTCCTGTCCTTCCCATCGATTAATTTCTTCCTGGAGCCTCGCTCTTTCCTTTAATATTTTCTGTGCATTTTCCTGGTCTTCCCAAAAAGTTCCTTGTGAAATCTCTTTATCAAGCTTATCAATCTGTTTGTTTATGGCAGAGAGGTCAAAGATAACCCCTTAGGCTGTTCATTCTTTCTGCTAATGCATCTATTCTGTTTTTTGTATCATCTAACATAATATCTATCCTCTCTTGTCATCTGCAAGGGAATAATATAGGTCAAAAATGACTTATAAGACCTATGTTTACCTTCACATCAATAAGTTCTATAATATTCTTTTTAATACTGCTTCCCCAAACTCCGAGCATTTAACCGGTTTTACCCCTTTAATCTGCCGTGCAAGGTCATAGGTCATAATCCCGCTCCTTATTGTCTCCTCTATTGCCTCTTTCAGCACTTGCGCTGCTTTATCAAGGCCCATATATTCAAACATCATTGATCCTGAAAGCAAAAAAGAGGTAGGGTTAACCATATCTTTCCCAGCATATTTCGGGGCACTTCCATGCGTCGGTTCAAAAATTGCCACATCATCACCAATATTTGCCCCTGGAGCAACACCTAACCCCCCTATCAGTGCTGCGCAAGCATCGGAAAGATAATCGCCGTTAAGATTGGGACACAAAAGGATATCATAATCTTCGGGTTTCATTATCACCTGCATGAACA
Organism: Pseudomonadota bacterium; assembly: GCA_026388255.1. NCBI lineage: Bacteria > Pseudomonadati > Pseudomonadota > Pseudomonadota bacterium. The sequence continues at coordinate 22,223 of JAPLKC010000023.1, forward strand.
TATTATCGGCAATTCTGTCGTTAAAGGATATTTTGTCTTTTTCCATATCAAATGTAATAAAATCTTCAAAATCCTTTGCAGCATCATAGGCCCATTCTCTGAAGGCCCCTTCCGTATATTTCATGATATTACCTTTGTGGACAACGGTGATCATTTTTCTTTTATTTTTTATTGCATAGTTTATTGCCCATTTTGTAAATCTTATTGTTTTATCCTTACTTATCGGCTTAACCCCTACCCCGGCATCATCCGGTATTGTTACACCCATCTTATCCTTCAAAAATTTTATAAAGGTCTTTGCTTCTTTTGAACCTTCCTTCCATTCAATACCTCTATAAATATCTTCAGTATTTTCTCTGAAAATAATAATATCAACCTTCTCAGGCATTTTTAAAGGGCTTGGCAAACCCTTAAAATACCTTACAGGCCTTATACAAACATAGAGATCTAAAACCTGTCTTAAATAGACATTTAAGCTTCTAAACCCTCCACCGACAGGCGTAGTCAGGGGACCTTTTATGCCTATTCGGTATTGCTTTATGATCTCCAAAGTCTCTTGCGGAAGTAATGATCCGGCACATTCAAGAGCTTTCTGCCCTGCAAGCACCTCAATCCATTCAATCCTCTTTTCAGCGCTATATGCCTTTATGACAGCTTCTTCCAACACCTCTCTCGAAGCTTTCCAAATGTCCTCACCGGCACCGTCGCCTGACAAATAAGGAATTTCAATTTTTTTGCTCAAATCTTTAATCTCCGTAAGTTTTCAAAAACAATAATTTAGAACTTTTTATTCTCAATATTAGACCGCCAGTTTTTTATTTTTAATAATATATTTATCAAGGCCACCTTCTTTAAGAATATCCCTCATTATCGAAGGAAGTCTGGAGAAGCATCTCTGAATACCATTTGCTCTATTAAATATTACACCTTCATCCATATCAATCTCAAGCGTAGCCCCTTCATTTATGCCGTCAACATCGCATATTATTGCTGCAAGTCCTACATTGATAGCATTTCTGTAAAATATTCTCGCAAATGAACTCGCAACTATCGCGTCAATTCCTGCCATTTTAATAATCAAAGGTGCATGTTCCCTGCTTGAACCGAGCCCGAAATTTCTTCCACCTACCACAATGTCTCCTTTGTTTACCTTTTTATGAAAATCAGGCATAACATCATCAAAGACATGTTTTTTTAATTCTTCCAGATTGGACCTTAAATGATAAAATCTACCCGGTATTATATGGTCAGTAGAGATGTTATCTCCAAATCTCCACACCCTTCCTTTTAAAATCATCAAAAACCTCCCTGGGGTCCGTCAGCTTTCCTTTCAATGCACTTGCTGCCGCAGTGGCCGGTGAAGCAAGCACGATACCTGAATTAGGGTTTCCCATTCTGCCTAAAAAATTTCTGTTTGAAGTCGAAATACAAACCTCTCCGTCACCCAGGACACCCTGGTGGAGGCCTATACATGGCCCGCATCCGGGCGGCAAAATCGTTGCACCGGCTTCAAAAAGTGTTGTAAGTATACCTTCCTGTAAAGCTTGATAGTAAATCATTCTCGAAGCAGGGGCCACCAAAAGCCTCACATCTTTATATTTTTTTCTGCCTTTCAGAATTAATGATGCTATCCGCAAATCTTCTATTCTCCCGTTTGTACATGAACCGATAAAAACCTGGTTGACATTTATTGCCTTTACTTGTTTATCTTCTATGCTTCTCGTGTTATCAACTTCATGTGGAAGACTTACCATTGGCGCTAAATGTCCTAAATCAATTTCAATTATTTTTTCATAATGTGCTTTATCATCAGGCAGTATTTCAATATACTGCTTTTCTCTCCTCATTTTTTTAAGATAAAGGAATGTCATAATATCTGAAGGAAAAAGTCCACATTTCGCCCCTGCTTCTACTGCCATATTGGCAATGGTCATTCTTTCTTCTACATCGAGATGGAATAATGTTTCTCCCGTAAACTCCATGGATTTGTAAGTAGCACCATCTGCACCAATCATGCCGATAATTTTTAAAATTAAATCCTTTGTAAAAACACCTGAAGGAAATTCCCCATCAATATCAAATTTAATTGTTTCCGGAATCCTCAGCCAGGTCTTCCCAAGTCCCATAGCAACAGCAATATCCGTTGATCCCATACCGGTTGAAAAAGCCCCAAGGGCTCCTCCGGTACATGTATGCGAATCTGCGCCGAGCAGTACTTCAGATGGGGACAATACACGTTCCATCATAATCTGATGACATATGCCATCACCAACATCATACAAATTGGCACCATATGCTTGCGCAAATTCTTTTATCGTTATGTGGTCATTTGAAAGCTCCATTCTTGAACTCGGGGATGCATGGTCAATAAAAAAATTGATCCTGCTGCCGTCAAAAAGCTTTTTAAATCCCATCTCCTTAAATTTTTTTATGGCAAGTGGGGCAGTCCCATCCTGCAGGAGTATTCTGTCAACATTCGCAATCGCATAATCTCCCTTTATTACATCTGTTCCTGTATTCATACTCAATATTTTTTCGACTATTGTCTTACCCATTTGTTTATTCCCCGGCCTTTGTCAAATCTTCAAATCTGATATCAAGACCCAATATGCCTATTATATCCCCGAACTCATCTCTAATAGGTCCAGAAACGGTTACACAAAGAGCGCCGGTAATTTTTGATGAATATATATCCGTTACACTAATCTTTCCTGTTTTCATGGGATTTATAAACCAGTCCCTATCTGAAAAATCCTCATGCAAACCTATTTTGGAGTATTTGGCTCTGTCTACCACCTGTGTGATATTTCTTGTAATTTTAATGCCTTCACTGTTAACAGTATATGCAAACTGTATATAGGGATATTCCTCAACAATATTTTTTAATGCATTCTCTTGTTGTAACGGCGCCATGCTCTTTATATCAATATTTTCAATATATTTTTCTATTAAATGCGCCGCCATGTCATGAGCTTTTTTCTTCAAAAGCTCGAATTCAGACATAAATATTTCGGGCATATACCTTCTGACAGCATGCTCCATCTCATCATCCGACATAGAGGTTACTCTTCCTTCATCATACTGCTTGATTATCCTTTTGTTAATCTTCGCTACTCCAGGATGTGTCTTTTCTACCCTATCTTTTCCAACCAGTGCAAAATGCGAGCTTATCCAGTGCGCAATTCCCGCGAGACCTGACTTATCGGTTATATTAACGGTTATTGGCCTGTCGAGAAGCTTGTTTGTGTCAAAAGATGAGTATATCTCTTCATTTTTCAATAAACCGTCTATATGTACACCTGCTGATGTTGCATTAAAATCAAGTCCTACTAAGGGCTGGGTCCTCGGTATGTGATAGCCCAATTCTTTTTCAAAATAGTTCCTGATCTCCGTAATTACCTTAGTATCAACACCATTCTCTTCACCTGTAAGAGATATATATTCCATTATAAGTCCTTCAATAGGGGCATTACCGGTCCTCTCCCCTATACCGAGCAATGTTCCATTTACATATGAACAGCCATAAAGCCATGCGCTCACACTATTTATAATAACTTTGTTAAAATCATTATGACCGTGCCATTCAAGATACTCTGAAGGAACCCCGGCATCATCAATCATAGCCCTGATAATTTTTCCCATAGACCGCGGAAGTGCTGCACCAGGATACGTAATGCCAATCCCGAGAGTATCACAGAGCCTTATCTTTACCGGTATCTTTGCCTCTTCCGACATATTAACTAGGGCTTGTGCAAAGGGAACGCAGAAACCATATATGTCGGCCCTTGTTATATCCTCAAAATGACACCTCGGAATTATGCCGTGTTCAAGAGTGCTTTCTACAATCTTTACATAGTCTTTAAAAACCTGTGAGCGCGTTTTCTTTAATTTCATGAATATATGATAATCAGAAGCACTTGTAAGTATGCCTGTCTCTTTTAGTCCCAGATCTTTTACAAGCTGTAAGTCCTCTTTTACAGCTCTTATCCAGCCGGTAATTTCTGGATAACGGTAGCCTTTGTCAAGACATCTTACAACGGCATCTTTATCTTTATCGCCATAAAGGAAAAACTCGCTTTGTCTTATCACACCGTTCGCTCCGCCGAGCCTATGCAAAAAATCAAAAAGGTCTTCAATCTGCTTTGCCGTAAAAGGCGGCCTGGATTGCTGACCGTCTCTGAATGTTGTATCCGTAATAAATATATCATCAGGGGGGTCGATGAGTTCGATCTTGTGGTCAAATTTTACTTTGCACATTTCCGTATACGGAAAAACATCCCTGAAAAGCTCAGGAATTTCAACGTCTATCAAAGGATATTTCGTACCTCTGGCAACATTTTTAAATATAAAGCCTTTCTTCTTTTTCAAGGAAACCTCCTTATTTGTTCACAATTACGTTTCACGGTAAAAAATCGATATATAGCTTGCAGCAAAACTGTGAACTGAAAACATTATTATGTTGATTCGACCGTTACCTTTATTTTCAATTCATTCAATTGTCTTTGTGCAACCCTTGATGGAGCGCCGGTTAGGGGACATGTTCCCTTCTGTGTCTTCGGGAAAGGTATAACCTCCCTGATGCTGTCAAGTTTCAAAAACATCATGATTATTCTGTCAAAACCGAAGGCAATGCCGCCATGCGGAGGCGCGCCCATCTCCAGGGCCTCAAGTAAAAATCCAAATTTCTCAAACGCTTCTTCTTCTTTAATACCAAGAAGTTTAAACATCTCCATCTGCTCATCTGTGCTGTATATACGTATGCTTCCGCCTCCAAGCTCCACACCGTTTAGAACAAGGTCGTAAGCCTTTGCTTTAATAGAATCATAGTCCCCCTCGAAATCTTTTATCTTCCCCTGAGGAGACGTAAAGGGATGGTGTCGCGCAACATACCTTTTGTCTTCTTCACTGTATTCAAGAAGTGGGAAGTCTACTACCCACAAGAACCTGAATTCATCCTTACGGATCAGTCCATATTTCTCGCCAAGATATAGCCTTAACCTTCCCATAAGTTCATTCACTTTATCTCGTTTATCACTCATAATAAAAATTACATCGCCATTTTCAACACCAAGTTTTTCTTCTAAAAAAGTTTTTTCATCTTCGCTTAAATATTTGACCGTAGGTGACTGCAAAACATTATTTTCCTTGCGAATCCAGATAAGACCGCCCGCCCCGATTTCTTTTGCAACGTCAACAGCAGTATCAAGATCCTTCCTTGACAGGGTCTTGCCTTTAAATATAAGGGCCTTGATCTCACCATTATTTTCTATGGTCTTTTTAAAAACCCCGAAACCGGTCTGTCTAAAAATATCGGTCAAATTTACCATGGTCAGTTCAAACCGTAAATCAGGTTTATCCGAACCATATAGATTCATTGCTTCATTGTATGTCATCCTCATAAACGGGGTTTCTATCATCTCGCCTCTTAAGGCTTCATAAAGGGCGCTAATCAGTCCCTCGCCCATACTGATCACATCATCTACATCCACAAAGCTCATCTCAACATCAATCTGGGTAAATTCAGGCTGTCTGTCTGCCCGCAAATCTTCATCCCTGAAACACCTTGCAATCTGGAAATACCTGTCAAATCCGGCTATCATCAAAATCTGCTTGTAAAGCTGGGGAGACTGGGGTAAAGCATAGAACATGCCCTGATTCAGACGGCTAGGGACAATAAAATCCCTGGCGCCTTCCGGTGTACTCTTCGTAAAAAACGGTGTTTCGAACTCATGAAAACCATTCGATACAAAATAATCCCTTGTAACCTTATATGCACGACTCCTGTCAACAAATATCTTCTGAATCTCGGGTCTTCTCATGTCAAGGTATCGGTACTTCAATCTAAGGGATTCGTTTGTCTCTTCATCATCAAGTTGAAAAGGCAGCGTTTTACAAGTATTTAAAATCTCAAAGGTCTCCACCAGGACTTCTACTTTGCCGGTGGGAATATTTTGATTTTCTGTCTCTTCAGGTCTTTTCGCAACCCTGCCCTTGACACTAATGACATACTCCTGCTTTATATTTCCTGCCTTTTGATGGGCATCTACAGATATATCAGGAGAAAAAACTACCTGAACAATTCCTGTTACATCTCTTAAATCTACAAAAATCAGACTACCGTGGTCTCTTCTCCTGTATACCCACCCTGACAGGTGTAGCGTCTTCCCTATATCTTCGCTTTTAATTAAACCACAATAAATATCTCTCACTTGAACCTCCATTAAATGTCCATAATTATATAAGTTTATATGGAGTAAATCAAGGGCTACCTAACAGCGCGAATTGCATCAGTCTCTATATTATATATACAACTATATTGACATATTTCAATAATACTTTATAGTTAGCATAGCAAGATTTAATCTGTGGTGGTAAGATACAATTATGATAAATTTAATACGGGGCTTCGGGAACGAAGGAAGTATTTTTGGTAAGATATATTATATGAGCTATGACAGATGTAAAACAGATTTTATGAAGGAGTACGTAGATTATGTCAGATCAATTACCTGGGATAGTTAAAAAGGGCTCGGTGTCTGTTGTAGAGAGATTGAAGTTTCTTGATAAAGTTGAATCGTTTAGCATTCTTGCGACGCAGGACACCAATACCCCCTACACCTCCCTGGTTGCTTATGCCATAACACCGGATTTAAAAAAGCTGATTTTTGCAACAACAAAAGATACCCACAAATACAGGAATATGATTAATTCAAAGCAAGTGGCACTATTAATTGACAACAGGTCAAGTGGCAACAAAAATCTCATTAAGCTTGAAACATTAACATGCCTCGGCATTGCCCGCCCTGTAAAAAGAGGCAATTTATGGGACGAGTTTGCACGTATTTTCCTTAATAAACATCCAGACTTTGAAGAATTTATAAAGGCCCCGACAACTGCGCTTATGGAAGTCGAAATAATCAGATATATCCATGTAGGGGAATTTCAAACCGTATCAACATGGGAACCTATGATCTCAAATAATTAATATTACAGCTTAATTTGTTATATTGACAATCCATAAGTATAACCTGTTAAAATAATGAGCTTATGAAAATTGCAAAATCTGTTTATTCGATCATCTTATTTACAATATGCGCTGTAATATTTATTGCCAATCCCCTGCATGCAGACAGCATATCCCCTAACAAACCATACAGTACAAGCAAAAACAGAAAGTTCATTGTCGAAATGAGACCAAAAGCCCCGTATGGCGAAGAAGGAAACGGCATTGTGAAAGAAACCGCAACAGATAGAACGCTCTGGAAGTTTGACTGGTATGCACCGGCTACCATACTGCTTAATAACGGTTCCGACCTTATCCGGTTCGGACCATGGGTATCGGATTATCAAGGGCTTACCGATTTCGTAGTCGTTTTTTTATAAAAACGGTTTAGAAATAAACTACCCCGAAGCAGAGCTTCGAGGAATCTATTGATTGAAAAGTTGCCAGGTAAAAACCTTATCAAAGACAGGGCAATAATTATAAGAACGGTCTCCCAATTACTTCTGGGAAGAAAAGGATGATAAATTTTATAGCCTTTCCCATGATGAAAACTTCTTTACACTCAGACTTATTGACGGAAGAAGTTACTCCTTCTAAACATCAACCGGAAAACTTGTATAATAGCCAATGTTAGAAAGTCTCCAAAAACCCCATTGGCAGGCATCTAATTCGTGAAACGCAAACTCCACTTTATAATACTTGTATCCGCCACTACCCTTGTTTATCTGAATTCGTTCAGGGGCACATTCCAGTTTGATGACTTTAATGTAATCGTGTTCAATCCTGTAGTCCATTCGTGGTCAGCCTGGTGGGGAGATGCATATCATGGCGGCATACGTTCATTCCTGAAATTTACCTGGACCCTCAACTGGACTTCAGGTATGGGGCTTTTCGGGTTTCATCTGTTCAATCTGGGCATACATACTGTCAATACAATATTGGTTTATGCCCTTTCGCAAAAAATTATGGAAGTTCAGCAGAATATACCGGATACCTTAAAAACATATGTTCCTTTGATTGCCGCCCTTTTTTTTACAGTTCACCCGATCCAGACAGAGGCAGTGACATATATCAGCGGCCGGTCTGCATCGCTGATTACGCTCTTCTACATGGGCAGTTTCCTTGCCTATGTGCATGGGAGGGATATTGACCATCCCATTTTTATGTATGTTCTATCTCCGGTACTGTTTATTTTTGCTGTAATTACCAAAGAAGTGGCGGTTACACTCCCGGCGGCACTTTTATTATGGGAAACTATTGATAGAAATACAAACTTTTCTGTCCGGCGAGCCTTCAGGTTTCAACGGGTTCACTGGGCGTTGTTATGTATAATAGCCTTATTAATATTTACCCACCCGAGATATAGGCAACTTATTTCCTTCGGCCTTAACTTTCGTAGCGTCCATGACAACATTTTGAGCCAGATTCATGGTATTATTTATCTTCTCTCGCGGCTTGTCATGGTTCACAAACTCAATATTGATCCGGACCTGCCGGTTATAACACAATGGTCTCCCATGCTTATTTTTTATGCATCCTTTTTGGGTTTCATGGTTGTTGCAGGGATTATATGCCGGAAAAAATGTCCCTGGATATACTTTGTGATATGCTGGTTTTTCCTGCATCTTCTACCGGTAAATTCGTTTATACCCAGGATTGATATCATTAACGAAAGACACTTCTATCTCGCCGGATGGGGAATTTTTCTCATTTTCTCGACAGGTCTTGCAATCCTGTTTGCAAAATTTAACATAAATCTGAAATATATCTGGACATGCATCATTACCCTTTGTTTGATTTTAGGAGCATTCACAATATCACGCAATAATGTCTATCGTAACGAAATCACCCTATGGAAGGATACTGCGCTGAACTCGCCGAACAAAGCAAGAATCTTTAATAATCTCGGCTACGCTTACTATCTTGCGGGACGTTCCAAAGAGGCGCGGAAGGCTTATTTAAGGGCGTTGCAGCTTGATCCAAATTTCATTTTGGCACGAAACAATCTTTTATTGATTGAAAAGTAAATGAACTTCACCGCGGCAGAGACAGAGTTTTGAGGAATCTATTGATTGAAATAATTATCACAATAAAAACAACAAAGGCCTGACTAATATTTTTATCCCATTGCAAAAGCATAAAGTACAAACATTATTACGATAACAAACATGTTTATTTGTTGAAAAAATAGGGTAAAAGATAATAGGATGAAAAAGAGTTGATTTAACAGAATTTATCGACAAGAAAAATTGCAGGAGAAAATCATTATGAATCTGATTAACTTTTAAAGGGGGCATCAATGAGCATATTGATTGTTGTAATCATTATTTTGCTGTTGGTTACCATATTTTCAGTTCAGAATGCAGCACCTGTTGCAATTTCCTTTTTTTTCTGGAAATTTGCAGCATCTCTCGCAATAGTAGTATTTCTTTCTGTACTCATAGGGGTCATTATAGGAAGTATACTCGTATTCTCATTTCGGATATCAAGAAACAAACAAACCTGTGCAGACAATAAGGATAATGAAAACACAAAAAAGAATTGATGCATAATACTAAAATTAACGGAAAGGGACGAAAGATAGGTTGGAAATTTATTTGAAGAGTATATTTATTAAGGGGATACGAAACACCATTTCCTCAAAAAACCGTCTATGTCAAGGGAAGAAAAAGATTGGAAAAAATAATCGATGAATTTGAATCTGAACAGTGCAATTGATTATGAACTGAGAAGACAGTATAATAAGGTTGTATCTTGTTTATAAGTTACTGAATTGTGAAAAGGAGTTTTTTTGGATATCATTGCAATGATACTGGCAGGTGCAAGGGTGGACGATCTGGGGGTACTCACCTTTTTTAGACCGAAATCTGCAATGCCTTACGGCGGGCTTTACCGCATCATTGATTTTCCCATGAGCAATTTGATGTATTCAGGCATTGAGAAGGTGGGAATCCTCTCTCAATATAAGCCTCTTTATTTGATGGAGCATATGCGTAACGGAGAACCATGGGATATGTCGGGACGCAACAGGTTTGTCACCATACTCCCGCCGTTTAAAGGCATGGGGACGTCTGACTGGTACAAAGGTACTGCCGATGCAGTGTATCAGAATCTTGATTTTCTCAGTAACCATATGCCCGAACTAATTGTTGTATTATCAGGAGACCACATATACAAAATGGATTATCGGGAGATGATCAGGTTTCATCTGGAGAAAGGCGCCGATCTTACCATAGCCTTTGCAAAAGTGCCGAAGGAAGGCGCCCATCGTTTTGGTCTGGCCAATATTGAAGAAGGAGACGCAAGAGGCGGTAGAGTATTACAATACACGGAAAAAAGCGACAAAACACCTTTTGAATGGGCTTCCTTAACTATCTATATGTTTACACCCTATGCCCTTTTTGAGGCTCTCAAGTCAAATGCAGAGGAGAATTCACACGAATTCGGTAAAGACATTATCCCTTTTTTACTGGCCAATAATTATAAGGTATTTGGGTATAAACATCACGGCTATTGGGGATATACCCGTACACCCCAGGAATACTGGCAGACGAGCATGGACCTCCTGGGGGATTCTCCCGGGATCGATATTGCATCCTGGCATATATGTACAAACCTTTCCAATTTCAATATTCGTGATCGTCAACCGGCTTTAATAAGCCCTGACGCAAAGGTTGAAGACTCCCTGTTTTATTCCGGATGTAAGATCAGAGGCAAAGTAATTCGTTCAATACTCTTTCCTGGCGCCAAAGTAGATAGCCAGGCAGTAGTTGAAGACTCGATACTATTTTCCAACACCGTCATCAAACAGAACGCAAGGGTAATGAAAACTATAATTGATGAAGATGTAACGGTCGGAGTAAATGCACAAATCGGAGAAGATGCCTCCGGCGAGCTCACCGTCATAGGTATGGGAACACGCATAGCCAGAGAAACGAAGATTTCATCGGGTGTAACAGTATATCCAAATCTTGGACCTGCAAATTTTACAAAAAGTATTTATCGCACAGGAGAAATTATTAAATGAAAGATACTGCGGTACTGCTTCTGGCCGGTGGGGTGGGAAGCAGACTGAATATCCTCGTAAGCCATCGGGCAAAACCCGCTGTTCCATTTGGCGGCATATACAGGATTATTGATTTCACGCTCAGCAATATAGCAAACTCACGTCTTGCAAACGTTGCGGTACTCACCCAGTACAAGCCTCTTTCTCTTATGGATCATATAGGCAATGGTTCGTCCTGGGATCTTTCAGGACGTTCCCGGAGCACAAAGATACTACCTCCAAAAACAGGGGAGAAGGAATGGGACTGGTATAGAGGCACGGCTGATGCAGTCCGTCAGAATCTGGATTTTTTCACCTCAGGGAGTTATAAAAACGTCCTTGTCCTCTCCGGAGATCACATATACCATATGGATTACCGGTCAATGCTCCAATTTCACCACGAGCATGGAGCCAAGGTTACCATAAGTATGATAGAAGTACCCTGGGAAGAAACCCATCAATTCGGCACAGCCATCATTAATGAACAATACCGTATCATAGAGTGGGAAGAAAAATCCCCCCAGGCAAAATCAAACCTTGCCTCAATGGGAATATACGTCTTCGACAGGGATTATCTCGTTGAGCTTCTTGAAGCAACAAAAGAGTTAGATTTCGGGCACCATATTATCCCGAATGCATTACAGGAAGGTAATGTCTTCGCATATCCTTTTGATGGCTACTGGCGTGATGTGGGGACTGTTCAGGCTTACTGGGATGCAAATATGGACATTCTCGATGCCGCAAGCGGGCTTTCTCCTGAAGCATGGAAGATAATGTCGAATTTAAGTACAAAGGGAATTCCTTATGATCGTCCACCCATTATGGTTACAAAAACAGGTCATATAATGAATTCAGTAATATCACCTGGATGTATAATTTCCGGCAAAGTGGAAAACTGCGTTCTATCCCCCGGGGTAGCAATAGAACAAGGTGTCTCTGTAAAAAATTCTGTTGTTATGCATGATACAGTCATTAAAGAAGGGTCTCTTGTGGAGCGGTGCATCATAGATAAAAAGGTGTTTATCGGGAAAAAATCACATATAGGCATTGGTGATGCTTTGGTTGCCAATCGCCTCTTTCCCGACCATCTCAATACAGGTCTGACACTCATAGGTAAATATTCTGTTATACCCGATAATGCAACAATCGGCACTGACTGCATTATATATTCGATGACTGCTGAAAAGGATTTTTACACATTACATGTTGCCGACGGGGAAAACCTTCAGAAGAAAGAAGTCGGTTAATAAGTAAGATCAAATTATCTTATTTCTTAATAAATTTAACTAATGTTATGGTGTTTTTCCCTTCGATCGTCTCATATAGCACTTCGTCCATCAGGGAGTTTATGATATGCAAACCCATTCCGCCAACGGGTAGCGTTTCAATTTTATCCGGCTCAAAATCGAGGCATACATGGTTGGAATTGCACTGAGTGGGATTCATGCCCTTGCCAATGTCACTTATCTTAAAAACCATTTTATCGCTATAAACAAAAATATTAATTTCAACATTTTGTCCCTGCTCAGAGTTGTATGCGTGTTTTATTGCATTAGTTACTGCTTCTGTCACACTTAATTCCATGTTATAAGGCTCATTTTTGTTAATGAATATAAAATCACATATGGCTTTTACTGTGATACCTACAAGAGATACGTTCTCAAACCTGCTCTCAATTGACAGAGCAATTGATTTATCCGGTAAAATTTCTTTTATGTTCATCATGTGATTGACTTTATTGCTTCTTCTTCAGATAGGAATATTTGAAATACCCGGTCTATACGTGTCAGATGGAAAAGGTTTTTCACAGTTTCGTTCATACCGCAAATCACAAGATATCCCTCGTTGCCGATTGTTTTTAAACTCGACACAATCGCCCCTAGCCCACTGCTGTCTATGAATTCCACTTCAGAAAGGTCGAGCACTATTCGTTTGTTTCCATTATTAATCCAATCCACCATTCTTCCTTTTAAATCAGTGGATAAAGAAGCATCGATTCTTTTCTCAAAAGGCTTGACAACCAGAATTTCACCGAGTTTCTTACCATGTATTTGCATGTTATCTCCTTTCAATTATTTGGACCCCCGCGGATACCCTGGCGCCCCATACGTAATCCGTAAACCAAGCTGCCGGGACCTCCCCTTTTCGCTCATTGTATGAACCAAAGCAATTCATCATAATTGGGGCTTACAATTGTCATGCCAGTCCACTCAACCTTCTTTCTTATATTCAATTCCTACAAGCGTAATGTCGTCCTGAAACTCTATTATACCTTCTCCAAAGTTATTAATAGAGGCTATTACCTTATTAAGCATGTTGTCAACAGTTTCGTTTTTAATGGTTTCAAGTAGGGAATAAAAACGTTCTTCACCGTAAAACTCACCATTTTTGTTCTGAAACTCAACTACACCATCTGTATAAAGTATAATTTTGTCTCTTTCTTTAAGCATTTTTTGTTCTTCTTCAAAGGGCATTATTCCACCCATCCCTATGATGGTCCCGCCTTTATCTAAAAATTCCATATTGCCATTGTGTCGCAGGAGTACAGGTGCTGGATGTGCGGCATTGCTGTAAAAAACCGTATTATCAAGGATATTAATAATTAAATATGTCATGGTAAAATATTTATCAAACCGCTCGAGAGGATATTCGTTGTCAAGGGCCTGCATCACTTCTTTAGGTGAAGCTATTTTATAACCTGGCGGCCTATCATATTTTCTTTTTGTAATATTGCCAATATTGGGTTGCAGTATCTGGGACAGGGAAACGGTAACGAGAGCAGAAGGAACGCCGTGACCGCTTACATCAATCATGTAAAAGGCTATATTGTTTTCATCGAGCTGGATAATGTTGAATATATCTCCCCCGATTAAATATGAAGGGAGAAATTTCCAGGCTACATCAAGTCCTTCAATATGCGGAATTTTTTGCGGCAGCAAACTTCGTTGAATGCCTCCCGCTGCCTCAAGGTCTTCATCAAGCCTTTTTTGCTTGACCGTTAATTCCCTGTTTTTGTCGATTAATTCATGGGTTAAGTGACGGATTTTAAGCTGGTTCTGCACCCTTGCAACCACCTCGCCCTTGTCAAAAGGCTTGGTAATATAATCTGCTCCGCCCATTTCAAGCCCTTTTATCTTATCTGCTGTGTCGGTTTTTGCAGAAAGAAAAATAATGGGTATATCCATTGTTTGCTCAGCCTGTTTAAACTTTACACATACTTCATAGCCATCAATTCCAGGCATTACAATATCGAGAAGTATAAGATCAGGGGCAAATGTGTCTGCCTTTTTAATTCCGTCAGAGCCATTGGATGCTTCCATCACCTCATATCCTGCCCTTTTCAGTATAAGTAAAAGAAGTTTTCTCAGATCTTCACTATCGTCGACAATCAGAATTTTATCTGCCATAGGCTATTATATTATAACCAACTATTCGTTTTGTAAAAGGTTTATTTACTATGTTTTTTTGAAAGTCTGCCCTTTTAGAGTAAAAGATTTTAAATAAGCTGTATAATATGAAAAATGAGCAGCGCAAAGAAGCGCGTAGGATAAATAACTCCATAAATCTCCCTTTTCCGGGCTCAAACCACCTCTGGTTTGAATACCAGCTATATCCATATCCTGTACCAGCAACTCAGAGAGAACATACACTTATTATTCTTATGAAGGACTCTGTATTGTTAAAAAAGGAGTTTATATATATCCGGGCCATGTTATCCCGCATTCTTCAAGGATTACAGATTATTCACAACTGGAATATCCCCAGCTAAAAGACTATTTCTTGGAAGATGTAAGAAAAAAAGTCAAGGAACATCATACAGCGCTTGAAAACATATTTATAAAACTTAAAAACAAAATGTCATCTGCCTGAGAAATATCTAAATCCATTGAACTTGAAGAACTTAGGTCGATAGTTGAGTCGGAAATATATTTAGAAATATTCAAAATTACTTTTTCTGATGATCATACCATGCTCTACCTGAACGTAATAAAAAAACTGGAAGACAAATTGTATCTCAACTACAATATCATAGTAATGCTGTATTTAGATTCATTGTAATTTTTTTATGATAACAGGTTAAAACTGCAACTGCTCGTTCAAGAAACCCGCCTTTTAAAAGCGAAGATATTCGTCTTTATTTAAAGTTCTTTTTGTTTTCAAAAACAGATGTTGCATAACCTGTTGAAAAACAATATTCATCAAGTTATTATATGTTTTGTAAGCATGTAGGATAAGCATCTTTTGAAAGGAGGAGCAATTCCCCATGACATATGATACCGATACAAGTAAAGGGAAAACAATTGTTCGCATAGACAAGGATTTGGAAGACCTGATACCCGGATACCTCGAAAACAGACAAAAAGATATAAAGTCCCTGCTGGTCTCCCTTGGGCGCGAGGATTATGAGAGCATACGGATTATAGGACATAGCATGAAAGGCTCTGGTGGAGGCTACGGATTTGATGATATCTCCACACTTGGCAAGTCAATAGAGGAAGCAGCAAAAGATAAAAATTATGAAGCAATCAAGAGATATGCCTATGAACTTTCAATTTATCTTGAAAACATTGACATAATTTATGCATAACCCGGACAGACCTTTAATTTTGAGTATTGATGATGATCCGGATATAAGGCGGCTTATCGAACAGATACTGATTAATAATAATTACGAGGTTGTTGCTGCCGAAAACGGAAAAAAAGCACTCCAGATAATTCACACATTGAAACCTGATCTAATTTTGCTTGATGTATTAATGCCGGACATGGATGGTTATGAAACCTGTTACCGGTTGCAGCAAAATACTGAAACTGCATATATACCTGTTTTATTTCTAACCGGCATTGAAGAAGAACAGAACAAAGCAAAGGCCTTTGCTGCAGGGGCAGTTGACTATATAGTAAAACCTTTTAAAAGAAAACTACTCCTTGAAAAAATTAAACAACATATAAATACAAAAACCCGTTGGAAAACAGTGGAAAAAGGGATTGTTCCGGAGCAGGAAGGAAAAATCACTCCTTCAGACTTTATTCAATTCAAAGAGTTTCTTGCCGAAGAACTCGGCTTTTCCTCTGACATAAAAGACAGGCTTATGCATACTATCCCTTCTCAAATCTATTCGATGCTTTCGGATTCAGGCATTCCGAGTAGTCAGGTGGCACAGCTTATCGCAAAGTTTTTTAGATTTCGTTACACGCCTATTATAGACCCCGATGATGTAAATCTGGGCATACTTTCTACACCTTTTTCGAAGAGCAACTCTGTTGTTGCCGTTAAGTCAGAGACTATGGACAATACGTATGTTCTGAGCAACCCTTTTAACTGGGAACTTCTTGCAGTTTTGAAAAAAAATTCAAGGTCAAAACAGATAGATATCGTAATCACTGAACCGGAGAATATAGCCTCATTATTAAAATACGGCACAACCGCTGCAGATCAAATGATTGACAAGCTCGAAGAAAAGATAAAGATTGCAAGACCTGCTTCTGAAAAAAAGAGCCTCATTACTGAAGAAGAAACTGAAAAACGTCCCGTGGTACATATTACAAATACAATTCTTTACACTGCCGTAACCAGCAAGGCAAGCGATATTCATATCGAACCAAAGGAAAAACATACCATAGTCCGATTCAGGATAGACGGGGATATGAGAGACATGTTTTCTCTGAACAAGGATACGGGCATTATGGTATTGACACGGTTAAAGGCCCTTGGAGGGCTTGATATTACAGAACGGCATAAACCACAGGACGGTTCCCTGGAAGCCATAATCAATAACAGAAGTTTCAAGCTCAGACTTGCAAGCACCTCAACACCCAGTGGAGAAAGTTTAATCATAAGGATGCTTGAACCGGATGCAAAGCAAAAGGATCTGAAAGAACTGGGAATGATGGATCAACAGTTCGAGACAATGCATGATTTTGCAGGACGAACTAAAGGCATGGTTCTCGTTGTCGGGCCAACCGGTTCAGGGAAAACCACTACCATTTATAGCCTCCTCTCCCAGATAGATTGCCAAAAAAGAAGCCTTATCTCAGTTGAAGATCCTGTTGAATACCGTATAACTTTTGCCAACCAGCAACAGGTGGATGATAAAAAAGGGGTGACTTTTGAAGCAATTCTTAAATCCTCAGTAAGACAGGACCCTGATATTCTGTTTATCGGTGAGGTAAGGGATTCCTATTCGGCAAGCATTGCCGTTGATTTTGCAAGCACAGGACACCTTGCGATTACAACCTTGCATACATCGAACGCCACTACTGCAATATTCCGTCTTGAAAGGCTTGGAATTAGTAGAGGTCAGATGGCAGACTCAATCCTTGGTATTGTTGCCCAGCGATTATTGAAAAAGCTCTGTCCCTATTGCAAAGAGATAGTGCCCATCTCTGATGAAGAGGCAGATATGCTTGCACCATTCACAGATCAACTGCCTGTTGAGGTTGCCCACCCTGTAGGCTGTCCGAAATGCAGTGAAACCGGTTATGCCGGACGCGAAGGGGTCTATGAAATCATACCCTTCGAACCTGAAACAATAGAAATGGTACGGGCCAATAAATCTATTGTCGAGATACGAGAATATGTAGCTAAAACCGGCGTTAAACTTATCAGCCACCATGCAGTGGAAAAGGTCAAGGAGTTTCTCTTTTCACCACAGGCTGTATACGAAAAAATACTTGTGGAAGAACAACTTTTACAAACGCAACAAAGTACACAGATGGCCGATAAAATCCCTGACATACCTGTGATTGAACAAATATCCGTTCTGGTTAAAACAGACAGCGAAAAGATATCAATGCTGGTCGTTGAAGATGATATGGATACCCAAAGACTGATAACCCGTTACCTTCAGGGTGAGGGTTATGATGTAAGGGTTGCCAATGACGGCATTGATGCCTTAATGCAGTTGGCGCAAAAGAATTTCAATCTTATCCTCTCGGACATTCAGATGCCCAATTTAGACGGATTTAAGTTCATGGAACTGAAACAACAAAAGGGCATAGAAACTCCCTTGATTTTCATTACTTCACAAGATAGCGATGAAGACGAGATCAAAGGTTTTAAACTCGGCGCAACAGACTTTATCAAAAAACCGGTAAAGAAGGATGTCCTGTTATTAAGAATTAAAAAGGCTCTCAAAGGCATCTGAACTTTCGGTGCATACAAAAAAGAAGAAATGTTCGGAGGCAGTATCTATGGAAGATATGTATAATACAAAAAAACAACTTATTGATGAGCTTCAACGATTGCGTCAACGGAATATTGAACTGGAAAAGCTGGAGATCGAGCACAAACAACTGGAAGACCTTGTTATTCGTGCCAAACAGGAATGGGAATATACATTCGATTCCGTGCCCGATCTGATTGCACTCATTGACGGTCAACACCGTATTATGCGGGTAAATAAAGCAATGGCAGATAAGTTGGATCTTTCACCAAAGGAAATGGTCGGGATGCCATGCTATAAATCGGTTCATGATATGGAAACCCCGCCTGTTTTCTGCCCCCATACCCTCTTATTGGAGGATGGACAAATCCATAACGCAGAACTTCAAGTAGAGGCTTTCGGAGGTTTTTTCTCAGTAACTGTCTCTCCGCTATATGATGAAAAAGGTAATCTGATTGCCTCTGTTCATGTTGCCCGCGACATCACCGAACTTAAGATGGCAGAGGATGCGCTTAAAGACAGCGAGAACTACTTAAAATCCATATTAAACTCTGTGCAAACAGGGGTCATGCTCATCGATGTCGATGAACATAAGATCGTTTACGCAAATCCTGCGGCTATCACAATGATTGGAACCAATGAAAAAAACGTCATCGGCAAGACATGTCACACCTTCATATGCCCGGCAGAAAAAGGGAAATGTCCGATTTCCGACCTCAAACAGACTGTCGATAATTCAGATAGAATTCTCATAAATGCTAATAGCGAGAGAATACCAATTATTAAAACAGTTGTTCCCATAAAAATAAGCGGTCATGCATACTACCTGGAGAGTTTTGTCGACATTACCGAACGTAAGGGAGCAGAAGAAAGAATTCAGGAACAAGTGCATTTCTTGCAGGTGTTAATTGATTCAATTCCCGCACCGGTATTCTACAAGGACTTACACGGTTTATACGTGGGCTGCAATCGAGGTTTCGAGTCTCATCTTGGTCTGCTTAAAGAACAAATTATCGGCAAATCTGTTTATGACGTAATGACAAAGGAAGTGGCTGAACAGATTGATAAAATGGACATGGCCCTTTATAGGGAGCCGGGGATACAACGGTATGAAACAACTGTTGCTCATCCCGACGGTTCAAACCATGACGTAGTATTCAGTAAAGCTACCTATATAGACAGGAAAGGAAGCATTACCGGACTGGTCGGGGTAATCCTTGACATTACTGATCTTAAAAAAACTGAGATTGCTTTGCGGAAAGCAAAGGAAGAAGCAGAAGTTGCAAACCGTGCAAAAAGTGAATTTCTTGCAAGCATGAGCCATGAAATCAGAACTCCAATGAATGCCATAATAGGCATGGCTGAACTTCTCATGGATACGCCACTCACCTCTGAGCAGGAAAAGTATGTCCAGGTTTCCCGGGGCGCAGGGGAAAACCTTCTTGGACTCATAAATGATATCCTCGATCTTTCTAAAGTGGAGGCCGGCCAAATAAACCTGGAACATATAAGCTTTGATCTCATGGATGTCATTGAAAGGACCTACGATATTCTGGCGCTCCGGGCTAATGAAAAAGCCCTGGAGCTGACCTGCCATGTATCCCCGGATATTCCCGCTTACTTGATTGGAGATCCGACACGATTGCGACAGGTTCTGGTTAATTTAATCGGAAACGCAATAAAATTTACAGAAAAAGGTGAAGTTGTTGTCGAAGTAAGCAAACAAGGTTCAGAAAAAGAGGTTCAAGGTCTTTCAGATTCTAAATCCAAAATTCTAAATTCTAAATCAGAAATAGTTACCCTTCTGTTTTCTGTTCGCGATACGGGTATCGGCATTCCGGATGAAAAAATTAATATGATCTTTGAAAAATTTACTCAGGCAGATGCTTCAACTACAAGGAGATATGGCGGAACAGGCCTTGGATTGACCATTTCAAAAAGGATTATCCATCTCATGGAAGGTGAAATCCGGGCTGAAAGCAAAGTCAATGTTGGAACCACTATGTTCTTCACAGCATGTTTTAATATTCAGGAGGGCTTGAAAGAAGAGAAGACCTTGCCTTATAATGTGAATTTAAAAGATGTTAAAGTTCTCGTCATTGATGATAACGCTACAAACAGAATGATTTTGAGAGAGATGCTAAGCAGCTTCGGCGCTCAGGTAACAGAGGCGGAAAACGGCAAGACCGGTCTTGAAATACTGGAGCACAGCGTTGTTGGAAAAGAATTGATAGGGCTTGTTTTTCTTGATTATCATATGCCTGATATGGATGGTTTTGAAGTAGCAGAACGTATTAAAAAAAATGAACAGCTCAAACATGTCTCTGTAATTATTCTTACTTCAGGATTTTCTAAGAGCGATAAGGAAATGGCCCATCAGTTTAACATCACGTCAATACTATTTAAGCCGATCAAACGTGCTGAACTAAGAGAGGCAATCAATATTGCAATGCATTATATCCCTCATAAAGATGATGGAGCTCAAGCCCACGTTGTTCAACCATCTCCCGGTGAAAAAGAGGTTTTACATGTACTGATTGTTGATGATAATGAGGATAACCGATTGCTCTTCTGGTCATACTTTAAAAATACGCTTCATAAAACAGATTTGGCAGAAAACGGCCTGGTGGCTTTAAAAAAATTTACAGAAGGTCAGGGAAAATATGATCTGGTTCTGATGGACATGCAAATGCCGATAATGGACGGTTACACAGCTACTTCACAAATAAGGGCATGGGAAAAGAAAAACGGGCTTGAACCAACGCCGATCATTGCCCTTACAGCATATGCCATGAAAGAAGATATTCAGAAAAGTCTTGGGGTCGGATGCAACGGTCATATAACAAAACCGGTAAAAAAGACACAGTTTCTTGAAGCTGTTGCCGCTTATGCTAAGAGAAAATAAATCTGAATTTATACATTAAGGAGAGATATGATTGACAGAGAAAAAGGTTGGCAAGACAAAGCAACAAATCTACAAAAGGACATGTCATATTTATTGACCCATGATTCCATTACAGGGCTTCCGAATCGGGCACTTTTTTATGACCGCCTCGACATGGCTATCATTCAAGCACAGCGCAATAAGGAAAGGTTTGCTGTTATGATAGTTGATCTTGATGATTTTAAAAAGATTATTCATACCAACGGCCATCTCGTTGGCGAAAGCCTGTTGAAAGAGACAGGCGTACGACTCACAAAATGCATCAGAAAAGTGGACACCGTGGCTTATCTCGGAGGAGATGAGTTTGCAATAATCCTGCCGGCAGTTATGCGAAAAGACAACACCATCAAGGTTGCAAGAAGCATAATTAAATCCTTTCAGTACCCCTTCGATATTAATGAAAGCTTATTTTACCTCACCGGAAGCATCGGCATCTCCATTTTTCCGGAGCATGGAAACCTGGCAGAGGAGTTGTTGAAGAACGCAGATATTGCATTGTATTATGCCAAAGACAAAGGGAAGAATAATTTTCAATTCTATTCGTACGCATTGAAGGCGCTTTAGATGCCATCACAATTCCTCAAAGGTCAAATGGATTATATCTTCTTCTTCTACGGATTGGCACTTCTTATACTTGCCGCAACATGTCTTAGTTTATACAAAAGAGAGAGGTCTGATCTTCCCTGGATGTTTTTAGGGCTTTTCGGTTTAATACAAGGTCTTAACGAATGGCTTGAGCTTTTATCCATCAGTCTGTGGGACACGCCAGGCATTACTGTTTTACGACTTTTCCTGCTAATCCTCTCATTTATCTTTCTTATAGAATTCGGGCGGGCAGGGAGTATTGCTCTGACAGGAAAGGGTCCTGGGCGCTGGATTTATCTGCCGCTTCTATGCTTAGTCCTTTTAGGCGGCTTTTCGGGCATAAATGGCTTAGATACTTCTGCCAGATACGCCCTGGGGCTAACAGGCGGTTCATGGACAGCCTTCGTTTTTTACCGTGAATCCCTGATTAAAAAAGCCGGCGGAAAAATAATGGTTATTGCGGCTTTAGCAATGGTTTTGTATGCTGTTGCATCAGGCATCATCGTTCCTCAGATAGATTTCTTCCCCGCATCCTTTATAAACAATGAAACTTTTTTTAAGGCTTCGGGCTTTCCCGTTCAATTGCTCCGGGGGGGGCTCGCAATTATCATTGCCGTTGCTATCTGGATATATCTTAACACCTTCAGACAGACAAAACGCATGGAATATGGCGTAACGTCACATGACTATTATTCTATTATTATGGTTGTTTTCATGTTTTTTGTTTTAATAGGAGGATGGTTTGCTACTGCTAAAATGGACTGGCATGCGAGAAGAATACTCCGGCTTGAATTCCTCACGAGGGCAAATATTATTGCTGCCGCTATGCCTTTGGAAAAGGTTAAAATCCTTACCGGCTCCCCTGATGATGTGAGTCTAACGGGCTATAATCAATTACGTGAGTTGCTGGCTAAAATAAGTGCAGCGCAGAAGGATCTCCGTCGTATCTACCTGATAAACTCTAAAGAAAATAAAGTATTATTTTATCTTGATGCTCAATTTGATAGACCGAAGGAATTTAACAACCCTTCAGTGCTGCCGGGCGATATTTACGAGAATGCCCCTTGGAACATCAAGGAGGTGCTTGAATACGACCACGGCACAGTAACCGGTCCTCATGTTGATTCTCGCGGCACCTATGTTTCTGCTTTTTCCCCTATCCGCGATCCTGTTTTACTGCAAAATTATGCATTCATTGCAGTGGATATGGACGCACTGGAGTGGAAGAGGCTTGTCAGTATTTACCGTCTCGTTCCAATATGTGTTACAATAGTCATTGCATTGATATTGTTTGGTTTTATTGTTGTCATGCAACGTCAGAAAGAAGACACCGAAAGAATCCTTGCAGCAGAGGCGGCATTGCAGGAACAGTTCCAGTTTATCCAGACAATTATGGAAACAATACCAAGTCCTGTTTTTTTCAAAGACAAAAAAGGGGTTTTTCAAGGGTGCAATAATGCCTTTGAGCAATTCACCAACAGGCCAAGACACGAAATTGTCGGCAAAACTCTGTACGATATATTATCGCC
Source organism: Pseudomonadota bacterium (assembly GCA_026388255.1). Lineage (NCBI taxonomy): Bacteria > Pseudomonadati > Pseudomonadota > Pseudomonadota bacterium. The sequence continues at coordinate 45,495 of JAPLKC010000023.1, forward strand.
GAATTTGGCGGAAAAAGATCATAAAATGGACATCCTGCTCCTTCAAAACCATGAATATCAGGCCTACGAATTGGAGATCCCCTATCCCGGGGGTGCTATACACGATTTTATTTTCCGCAAAGCCCTCTATAAAGATACCGATGGATCCCCGATCGGCATAGTAGGCATTCTTCTTGATATTACTGAACAAAAACAGGTAGAAGAAAGGCTGAAAGAGTCGAAGGAGGCAACAGAGGCATTAAACCGGCAACTCGAATCGGTAGCCATAGAGTCAAAACGCTTGGCAATAGAGGCTGAAAAAGCCAATGTTGCAAAAAGCGCTTTTTTAGCAACTATGAGTCATGAAATCCGGACACCGATGAATGCTATTATCGGCATGGCAGATCTTCTCCGGGAATCTCCTTTAACACCGGAACAACAACAGTATGTGGAGATTTTTAAATCAGCCGGTGATAACCTGCTTTCGCTTATTAATGACATTCTGGACCTGTCAAAGGTTGAATCCGGGCAATTGAGTCTGGAAATTGCTGAATTTGATCTTCTGGAAATTATTGAAAAAACATGTGAGGTCATTGCTGTTCAGGCTCACAAAAAGGGGCTTGAGGTGGCCTGTCACATTCAACCGGATGTCCCCCGTTACGTTAACGGCGATTTTACCCGTTTAAGACAGATCTTAATCAACCTCCTCGGCAATGCCGTCAAATTTACCGAAAGAGGAGAGATAGTCCTGGAAGTAAAAAAACCGGTATGGAATGAGGACATGCCTCAATTCGCAACCCCCTTCACAAATTTGCAGGTGCTGCAATCGGAAATCACCCTCATCTTTTCTATAAATGATACAGGTATCGGCATTCCACCTGATAAAATGGATGCCATTTTCGAACGATTTACCCAGGCAGATTCTTCTATAACAAGACAATACGAAGGTTCAGGACTTGGTTTAACAATTTCAAAACAACTGGTGGAAATGATGGGTGGGCAAATATGGGTGAAAAGCGAGGTCGGAAAGGGGAGCAACTTTTTCTTTACAGCAATGTTTGACTGTTGTGATAAAGAAAGGGAGATTGTCCGGATACCCGATGTAGACATAAAAGGATTAAGGATTCTTGTTATTGATGATAATGCAACAAACCGTTTTATTTTAAAAGAGATGCTGATCAGATGGGGGGCTGTCGTAACAACAGTAAAAAATGGCGCTCAAGGGCTCGTTGCAATTGGAAAGGCAAAAAAATCAGAAACACCTTTTAATCTGGTGCTTCTGGACGTCCGTATGCCATTTATGGATGGCTTTTCCGTTGCGGAAAAAATCGGAAGCGATCCGGACCTGATGGGCACAACCGTCATAATGCTCACCTCTGAAAGCCGCACAGGCGACACAAACAGGGCAAAGGAATTGGGAATAGCGGCATATCTCATGAAACCAGTTAAGCAGAAAGACCTTCAAAACGCCATTAAAGTTGCCCTCGGAAAGACCATAATTGCAAAGGAAATAAAATCTGATACAGCCCCGGCTTTACAAAAAGATCAACGGCCTCTTCGCATCCTTCTCATCGAAGACTCTGATGACAACCGCCTGCTCATAAAGGCATATCTAAAAAATACCCCTTATCTTATTGATATTGCTGAAAATGGCAAGATTGGCATAGATAAATTTAAGAATAATGTCTTTGATCTGGTTCTAATGGATATGCAAATGCCTGTCATGGATGGGTATACAGCTACCAAACAGATCAGGGGGTGGGAGCAGGAGAACAATCTAAAACCCACACCAATAATAGCTTTAACGGCTTATGCCTTGAAAGAAGATGCTCAAAAGAGCCTTGATGCAGGATGCAATGCCCACTTGACAAAACCGATAAGAAAGAATTTTATGCTGGAAAAGATTTTTGAATATACAAACAAATTGCAGGTATAAAAGGTATCCCGTGGCTTTCCGGGTAACCACTTGTTGGTGTTTCTCGACGTACTTTGTAGTACGCCTCCGGCTGATAGTAGGCTGCTGAAAGACTTGTTTTTCCTGTTGTTAATATAATCTGTTTGGCATAAAATCAATTTATTAATCCACGGTTTTCTGTTAACAGACAAAGTAAGCTTAGACCGTTAAAAAGTTAACTGTGAGCAATTAAAACTGGGGGTGAAACATGTCAGAAGTCCGTTTAAACCTTATAACCGGCGATTGGGTTGTGATTGCGACAGAACGTGCAAAGCGCCCGGAAGATTTCGTCCATATAAAACAAAAAAAGGAAGTACCAGCTTACGTTGCTACCTGTCCCTTTTGTAAAGGAAATGAGGACAAGACCCCGCCAGAAACCTTTTCGCTAAAAGGGCCTGATGATAACTGGCTGGTAAGATGCGTGCCGAATAAATTTTCCGCCTTTTCACCTGAGGGCGAAATAGTCAAAACAAAAATAGATTTTAAACAACACATTACAGGCGTTGGGCTCCATGAAGTGATTGTTGAGGCACCGGAACACAATATGACAACTGCATTGCTCCCTGTTGCTCATATTGAACAAATATTGCTTGCCTATAAAAATCGTCAACTCGCATTTTATGAAGACTCAAGAATTGAGCATGTGATTATATTCAAAAATCACGGCGAAGGCGCTGGCACCTCTCTGGAACATCCCCATTCACAAATTGTCGGCACGCCGGTATTTCCGGGACAGGTCATGCACCGTCTCGAAGAGGCAATCAGGAACTATTATTACGTTAATTTTGGAGAATGTCTTTATTGCTTGTACTTGAAAGATGAGCAAAAGGACAAAATACGAATCATCAGTGAGAACGATTCCTTTGTCGCCTTTGTGCCCTATGCCGCTTTGTCGCCTTTTCATGTATGGATTTTTCCCAGGAAACATAACGCATGTTTTGGCCATATAACAGAAACGGAAATATCAGATCTTGCCGTTATACTTAAAGATACGCTTTTGCGTATCTATGTCGGACTTGATAATCCGGATTTTAACTATGTCATAAGGTCTTTGTCGTCGGCAGGCGCTGATTCAAAGTTTTTTCACTGGTATATGGCAATAATACCGAAGGTAACTCAGATAGCAGGATTTGAACTCGGTACAGGCATGTTTATAAATACTGCCATGCCTGAAGAAAGCGCCAGATTTTTAAGAGAAGTAAAGATTCTGTAAGCAAAATAAAGCTGGAACTGAGAAGATAAGGTACTAAGAAGTCTATAACTATTTTATACAACATACTGTAAAAAACTGATGATTAAGGCAATACACACCTCTCCTTCGGATCAATACATGAACCGGTCTCCGTTGACCAATCCCGTCTCTTGAACTGTCTTTTCAATGAATTTTCCCATAGCCTCGGCAAGTGCATCCGCTCCATTTTTTGCGATATCGTTCATCTCCTGGTGTAATAACCATAACTCCTTTAAGAACACCTTTATTCCCTGTATTTTTCTCATATAAAGCTCACCGGCTGTATTGTTTTCGGCGATGGCCTCTGTCACTGCCTGAGCTGCCAGGACTCCGCTTTTCAGGGCAGCTCCGATCCCTTCGTGAGTAAAGGGAAAAAGCATACCCGCTGCATCTCCGACCAACATGGCATTATCTTTTGCAGGCACAAAGGTGCCATTCAATAAGTCGCCATGCAGCACAGGGATAACACATCCGTCCCGCCAGAGAGGTTTCACGTCAGGATGGAATCCATAGCGCCCCAGTATTCGCCGCATTGTGACATTAATCTGTCGAATATTGCCCCCTTCGATGAGTAGAAAATGTTCTTTGTAATTTATGTCGAATCTTGGCGATGAAGCTATGAGAGGGAAAAACCAATGAAATCGGTCTTTCTCAATCGACAGATTTTCTTCATAGCATTCCCGGTATGCGGGCCGGTAGCGCACCTTCAGGTCCGGGCAGACGAACTTCCTCACCGCAGAATAGGCCCCGTCAGCGCCTATCAGGAACCTGGTATTAATAATCTCAGTTTCTTTGTTTTCTTTCTTAAGCGCCACCTCGTAACCTCTGTCAAGCTGTCTGATATTGTAGACCCTGGCGCCGTCCTTTAACTGCGTCCCGGCTTCCACTGCCTTTTTGCACATCCAGTAATCGAGGTTCTTCCTCCACCCCACAGGAATAGGGGCTGGTATATCCACTAAAGCTTCCGCTCCCACATGAAGGGTAATACCGTTATATTGGCCCTGTTCGATGAGGACGTCTTTCGGTATGTCTCCGAAGTTTTCCTTCATCAGGTCTTTTGCCCAGTACCCCATCACCATTCCTGAGCATACCTTGTCCCGTGGAAGTAGCTTTTTTTCCACGAGCAGTGTTTCCAGCCCGGCATCGGCGCATATTTTTGCCGCTACACTACCGCCAGGACCACTGCCCACAACAATAACATCCCATGCTGTTTTGTTCATCAAACCTCCTCCAGCATATAATTTCCTTCTATTTTGTTGTCTACTAGAGGTGCTGTAGTGCAGCTTCTTCCAGGGAAGCAGGGCACACCATCCGTGTCCATATGCCCCATCTTCTTTTTCAGTTCAGATAATGCCCCAGCAGCGGAGTAGATCATTTGACTTTACAATTTCACCAAAAAAAGAATCTATATTGATAAGCGACCATTTTTTGGCCTCCGAACTGGTCCCCTCAGTCAAGTCTTCGGGAACAACTATATGGTAATCCCGTGCGAATCCATCCCGCGCTGTAGATTCTATACAAACATTTGTAGCCAATCCTGTCAAGATCAACGTTTTTACATTGCCAATCCTCAGAAAGTGCTCCAGATATGTTGAAACAAAACCGGAATGCCTGTATTTGGGTATTACCAATTCCCCTTCAACCGGTAAAACTTCATAAAAGTCCGAGTATGAAGGATCGTAGTGCCTTTCGATGCCATGGCGCTGATAATGTTCGAGTGCTACCGGCGAGCTGAGAGATGCAATTTTTGTCATCTTTAAATGAACGATATGTTTAAGCGCTTTCCTTGCCTGGTTCAGAAATAGGTTGAGCCGAATCGCAAGTGCTTTGGCAATTTCTACATCAAAGCCTGTTCTGTGGAAAATCCCGCCTTCACAACAATAATCCTTCTGCATATCCACTATAAGAAGTGCGGTCTGTTCCGATGCAGCTTTCCGCGTCAGGTTGCTAATATCCATGAGTTCCTCCTATTTAATAAACGATGGGGGTGAGGCCAGGATCATCATAAGGACTATCCTGGCCTCGGTTTGGGTGTTGGAAATCTATATATTAACGCTTACACATGCTCTCAGGGTCAAGACGTGACGATCGGCTGCTTACCTCTGAATGGCTTAAGTAGATGGTCATCGCGCGTTGGTTTTTTCGCCATCTTTGCAACCTTCCTTGGCGCCGTTTCTACATAGGCCGTCGAGATAACCATAACCAATAGTCCTGCTATTGCAGCCATCCACATGGGTGCATAAAGATCGAACTTATCGGCAAGTGCGCCCGCAATAGTCGGCATAATGGCTGCACCGATAATCTCACCTACTGCCGTAGGAACGCCCACGGCTGTTCCGGCAAATTCAGGCGGTACAGCTTCGGGGGCCAGGGTGCCCACATACAAGGGGAAGAACGCGCCGCCGAACATACCCCAGAAGAAAAAGAGGATGGAGAAAGCAGTGAGGGTAGTGCCCACAGGCATAGCGATGATCCCAACACCTGCGAGGCAACATAGCAGGCCGCTGATAATAATGGCGGCTTTACGTCCTATGCTGTCCGACAACCGTCCCATAATTATCATCCCGAGGAATCCACCGATACCGGAGGCGCCCATAGCAAGACCGATGCCTTCCATGCTCATGTTGTGAACCTTGGCAAGAAATAATGCGGAGAAGCCACTGTAAATCCAGAGCCAGGCCATGACCGGTATGCTGTTGATAGTCGAAATGATTACATTCTTGTATTTGAGCACATCGGTGATTTTTACCTTATGCCCGTGCTGCATAACAACCCTTTCCTTGC
>JAPLKC010000024.1 GCA_026388255.1 Pseudomonadota bacterium
CTTTTTGCTGTTTTCCTGTTTGTTGTTTTGCAAGTTTTTCCTTGTAGGCGTTGTAGGCTGTCTGCATCCCCCGGGACTGCTTCTTCTTGGCGATGACGATGAGGGCACTTCTGGAGATCGTCCGGTCACCCCGGCAGTCGTCACGGACTTCCCGGGGGAGTTTGTTGAGGCTCAGTATCTCGCTCAGCGTGTTCTGTGCCTTGCCGATTATGCCGCCTAATTGTTCCTGGGTATAACTTTGCTCAGTCATGAGGGCATGGAGACCTTCCGCCTCTTCGACTGCAGTCAAGTCCTGGCGTAGGAGATTCTCCACGAGGGCAATCTCGGCATGATTGCCTTCTACAAAGATGGCAGGGATGGCAGTGAGGGCGGCCTTGCGGGCGGCTTCGACGCGGCGTTCACCGGCAACGACATAGAGGATGTCTTCGGCGGCACGGAAAAGGATGGGCTCAAGGACGCCATGCTTGGTTATGGAGGCGGTAAGTTCATCGAGTGCCGTCGGGTCTATAGATTTACGTGGTTGGTTCGGATCAGCGTGGAGATCGGAGAGATTGATGGTGTAAAGTTTACCCTTCTCATACGTTGTCATATTCTCCTCCGAAAGTCTTTTTTATTTAGCCACAGACCTGTCTGCCTCGTACAAGGCACAGGCAGGTAACTGCGGATAAATTCGGATGGGATATTTTCTTTATCTGATTTGGGATGGAGCGGCAAATCAGATAAAACAATCAGCGCCTTAAGCGCTATTGTTGAATGGTTTACCTTATAATGCGCTTAACCTGTACTTTCGGTGTTCCAAAATTTATAAGCAGACATAGCGTGAGTTCTGTGGCTTTGAGATAATGAATACATTGTGCTTTATGGATGTCTTCAATATCTTTGGCTGCTTTAAGTTCAACAAGAACACTTCCTTCCACCAGCAGATCTGCGACATATTATCCTACTACAACCTGGTCATAATATACCGGTATTGCTTTTTGCTGTTCAACTTGAAGATATTGCTTTTTTAACTCATGAGCAAGGGCATTCTCATATACCCTTTCAAGAAAGCCATTGCCAAGGGTATTGGCAACTGTATATGCACAACCGATGATCTTTTTCGTTAATTCTTCAGAATGCATTTTTAGCAACAGATCAAAGCGGATAAATTCGGATGGAATATTCTTTTATACTTCTGCCCTGTGAGGGCATGAAGTGTGGGCTGTATTGACGGTTTATCACAATACAGAACACAGTTAATTATTTTATAGCATTCATCTGCGTACATCAGATTTATATCTGTGGTGAAAAATACTATTTTATTTCTACTCATTAGCTGTAAAACTGTCCTTTAAAGTATGTTGCGGTTTGTGATACCCCCTTTTAAAATGCTGTTTTCCTGGCTGATTCATTACAGATGTACCAGATAATTCTGCACATAGTCTTTAACACCCTCTTCCAACTCAAATAATATTTTATCATATCCAATTTTTTTTAAACTACTCATATCAGCTTCTGTAAAATATTGATATTTACCCTTTAAAGATTCAGGCATTTCAATAAATCTTATATTAGGCTTAAGGTTTAATGCTTTAAAAGTGGAAGCGGCCAAATCAAAGAAGGTCCTTGCCTCGCCAGTGCCAACATTAAAAATACCACTTTTACTTTCATTATGAAGAAAAAACAGGATTACTTTCAGCGCATCCTTGACATAGATGAAATCTCTTTTTTGCTCTCCATCTTCAAAACCTTCTTTATATGATTTAAATAATCTTATTTCCCCATCTTTTATAATCTGATTATAACCGTGATAGACCACAGAGGCCATCTGTCCTTTGTGGTACTCATTGGGACCAAATACATTAAAGAATTTTAGCCCCACACACTGTTTTGGCTTTTCCGGGCTATCCAAAACCCATTGATCAAAGAGGTGTTTTGAATAGCCATAGCAATTCAAAGGCGTCAAGATTCTTTCTTTATCGTTATATCCTTTGCTGCCGTCTCCATATGTGGCGGCTGAGGAGGCATATATAAACCGACATTTGTTCTTTATAGAAAAATCAAACAGAATTTTGCTGAATATAGCATTGTTGTATATCAAAAAATCTTCGTTTGTTTCTGTAGTATTGCTGCATGCCCCGAGATGAATTATTGTTTCGATGTCGTTAAGTTGGTTGTTATTTAAGGTTTCCAGAAATCTATTCCTGTCGAAATAATAAGCTAATTTCAAATCCACTAAATTTTTCCATTTACCACTATTGGTGAGGTGGTCAACAATAATAATATTTTTGTGACCATGTTCATTGAGCGATTTAACAAGATTTGAACCGATAAAACCGGCACCACCGGTTACAATGATTCTACTGTCTTTTAGCTTCATTTTTTTATATTTTCCTCATAAGTTGTTTTATTAGCCACAGATAATTGCGGATAACAGCGGATAATTTATACTTTCCTTGCTGGCGACATTGCCAGCCAGGAATCACTATGCCCTTTCGGGCAAAGTGAATATAATCCGTTTAATTTATACTTTTTGATGTTTGAAATTAACCAGAAGGCCTAAAGGATATCTGCCATATATTCACCAACGTATTCGCCTTTATATGACACGTTAACAGGCACCTGGCTTTCTGCTGCGAGATCTCGTTGTTCTAACTCAACAAGTAGTGCGTTCTCATAGACCTTTTCGAGAAACCCATGCCCCAGTACCCTCATAACCTCAAAGATAGCGCCATTAATAGTAGAGGTAATGTCGTTTATGTCCATATTTGCCCGTCAGGGCTCAATATTTGATAGGCGGCATATATCGCCGGCTATCAAAATAACTATTCTTCTGCCTTTATCCGATTTTATCCGCATTTGTCAAGTGTAGCGGGCGGCAAAAAAGCCCTAAATTGATAAAATGATATTCGCTGCTTCAAGCAAATTTTTGGCGTAATAATTCGGCTGGAGTTTCAGACTGGAAGGCATTTTAGCACCAAGTTTTATGGTCTTCACATTCGCTGTTCTGCCCATAATAACATCTTTCGGGTCATCACCGATGAGCCAGCTACTGTTGAGACTTATTCCAAAATCTTTGACAGCTTGCATGGGCATACCGATTTCAGGCTTTCGGCAAGGACAGCTTTCATCGGGGGCGTGGGGACAATGGTAAATCCTATCAATGCGTATACCTTTCTCTTTAAGAGTTTTAAGTAGCCACCGGTTGAGGGTTTCAAACGCGTCTTCTGTATAAAACCCCCTCCCTATACCTGACTGATTAGTTATAATAATGATTTTATAGTCAGTCTTCGAGAGCACCTGGAGAGCATCTATCGCCCCGGGTAAAAATTGAAAATCTGCTATTTTATGGATATAGCCTTGCTTATTATCGTTTATTGTACCATCCCTATCGAGGAATACTGCTTTCACAATAGGTTTGAAATGCATTCCAACAATTCTGTCAATCAAGTTTGTCGTTGAATGTCCTTTTTGCCATTTTAAGATGTGAATTTTGCCCCCACCTTTTTCAACAACTTCCCGTTCAATACAATTTCTGCCCCAGTCAGAACCATTGCAATGGATGTGAGGCTTGATTTCGCTCAAGAGCTTTAAGGGATTAATTTCATCAAAAATAACCACATAATCTACGCATTCCAGGGATGTCAAAGTCTCTGCCCTTTCGTTCTGCGAGATTATAGGTCTATTCGGACCCTTATAACTTTGGATTGATTGATCGCTGTTTAGGAGAATCATTAGAATATCGCCTTTAGATTTAGCTTCTTTGAAAGCCTTTGTGTGGCCTATGTGGAGGATGTCAAAGCTGCCATTGAAGGTAACAATGCGTTTACCTTCTCTTTTGAGCCTTGCAGCTATTTTAATCATTTCTTTTTGGGTTTTTATCTTTCTATCCATACGGAAGTTTCTTTTTTCGCCGCCCGCTACGCTCGACAAAGACGGACAAAGGCTGGACGGTATATAACTTTTATAGCAGGTGACACTACCTGCTATAAATCACCATGCCCTTCGGGCAAAGTGAAGACAATCCTTTTAATCTCTGTCTTCGGATGCTTGAAGTTGACGAGCAGTCCTACTGGTACCCCCGTTGCCTTAAGGTAGTTCATGAGCTGGGCTTCATGAATTTCCTCGATCTTATCAACCGTTTTCAGCTCTATAATAACTTTCCCTTCCACAAAAAGATCTGCCATATATTCACCGACGGGTTCACCCTTGTATGATACTTTAATCGGCACCTGGCTTTCTGCTGCGAGACCTCGTTGTTCTAACTCAACAAGTAGTGCGTTCTCATAAACTTTCTCAAGAAAACCGGGGCCAAGAACCCTGTTTACCTCAAAGACTGCTCCATTAATGATATATGTAATCTCGTTTATATCCATTGTTTTACATTATCTCATGCCTGTAAAGGCTGAGAGTTTTGCCCCACCATTGTCGGGGGGGGGGGGGGGGAAAAAAAAGCAAAATCTCTTGTAAGTTCTTGTCCGCCTTTGTCGAGCGTAGCGGGCGGCAAATAAATTGAAACATGAATGAATTTTAATCTTAGAGTCCGTTTTCTATTAAATCTTTCTTCAATTCTTTTATAGATACCGTTGCGGTGCCTATTTTTCCAACCACAATTCCTGCTGCATGGTTGGCAATGATGGTTGCCTGTTCGAGATTAGAGCCTGAAGCAAGAGAAATAGCCATAGCAGCAGCTACTGTATCCCCTGCGCCGGCAACATCAAATATTTCCTGTGCTATGGTGGGAAAATGCTGTATCTTATCTTTTTCGAAAAGAAGCATACCTTGAGCGCCTTGTGTAATGAGTACGTTACAGTTTAATAATCTTTGTATCTTTTTACCTGCTTTGGCCACATCAGCTAAACCTGATATTGCTATTGCTTCTTTGTAGTTTGGTGTTAACAAGTAACTATTTTTAAAAAATGTTGCATGAACTGGTTTTGTATCACCAATAACAAATTTGTTATGCATGTTTGAAAGTTCAATAATTTTTTTTGCAAGTTTTTTTGTTACCAGGCCTTTTGCATAATCCGAGATCACAAGCCCATCCCAGCTACTGATATTTGCTTCTATGTAACTGATAATTTTTTCTTCTATATGATTTTCGATATATTCATTATTTTCTTTGTCAACCCTTACTATATGCTGGCCCCTTGCAACAATCCTCATTTTTTGACTGGTATGTTTATGTTTGCTTTTGATAACCCCACTTATGTCAATACCCCTTTTAACAAGGTCTTCGAGTAGTTGTTTTCCTGCATCATCTTCACCTAATAAGCCTGCAATAAATACCTTTCCTCCAAGGGCTCCAATATTATTTGCGACATTGCCCGCACCGCCAGGAGTATGGAATTCTTCTGACACAAGTACCACCGGAATTGGTGCTTCAGGGGAAATCCTTTCAACATCACCAAATATGTACTTATCGAGAATAAGGTCTCCCAGTATACCTATTTTTTTACCTTTAAAATTATCAATTATTTTTATTAGATCTCTCATGATTTAGCCCTATAATTTCTCATTTATAAAATACTTTTCAATTATTTCGAATATATTGGGGCGTTGGGGTCGGGCCAAGCCGTAAAATACTGGGTTAAGGAGTAGAGATTAGGGATTGTTTAATCCTTAATCCACCTTCCGACACTGGGCTCAAAGTGCTGTTTTTAGCGAACAAAGCTGTTTATGAATACTATCATCTACCTTGAGCACTTTCACCCTTGATAATATTTCTTCTATTTCCTTTTTTTCAGAGCTCCTGATTCCTTCTTTTGATAGCAATTCCTTCTTGGTAAGTATCGAGCAATAGATGTCTACTTCCTGGCTTTTCAATAAATCTCTTGCGGGTTTAATCCCTTTCAGTGCATCTATAATTATATCGGTGTCGATTAAGAGCTTGATTTTTGCCATTCGATCAACTCTTGGATAAACATTTGGCCTGATTTTATTTTCTTGCCTTCCCTTAACCTCAAGCTTCTCATATACTCAGCGCTATCTGCTACCTCTTTATAAGAGAACCCCTGCTTCTTTATTTTAAGGAATTGTGCAAAGTCGAATAATTCCTCTAATGCGCTCTCAGGCAATCCTTTAGCTAAATCAGCTATTTCATTGACACGCTGTGCAATCATGCTCCTCATGAGAACCTCCATAATAATTCATATTCCATATAGCATTCTACCACGACTTGTTTTATGAAACAATTGAAAATAAGGGGTTGGGGTCGGACCAAGATAACCCATTGATATCATGCATTTTATGTATGATAAATGGCCCGTTTTTTAGGGCTTAAAGTGCTGTTTTTGCCATCAAAATAAGAAACAATAAGGTGATGGGTAATAGGTGATAGAGAACAACGGTATTGCAAAAGTGGAAAATTATTTTCTTGCCACCCGCTGCGCTCGACAAAGACGGACAAAGTCAAAGTAAATATATATTAGCCCATCAGACAAAGGATCTGCTAATATTTTGGCTTCAATCCGGCCTGTTTACAAAGTTCATTGGCTGTTATTCTGTCGAAATCTTTGTGACGCTTAATAGGGACAACAATGTCTTCATTAATATAGATTGAATGATTACCGCCTTCTCGTAATAATCGATAACCGTTTTCTTCCAGGTATCGGATGAGATCACGCCGTTTTACGGACATCTGCCAGGTCTACAGGTAGCTGTTCGTATAATATGCTTCCCTGCGGAACAGGTTTTCCCAAGTCATTATATGCGAGAACCATCTGATGGAGAGCATCCTTTAACATGCCTCTGCATTCTTCAATGTCTTTACCTTCGGTAACAACTTCCGGCCATTCAACTATTTGGCCCATGTAACCTTTGCTTACTTTAAGATATTTTGCAGTATAACTTTGCACTATTGCCTCCAGTTTGCCCTTTCGGGAATGTCAAGATTACTATAGCACTATACGCTCATTTTTTAAAATAAAACCGAAACCAGTCTCTCAATTGGGGTCGGACCAAGCCATAAAAGCTGTTTCGAGTTTCGGGTTTTGAGTTTTAAATTTTGAGTTGAAAACATCAATCGAGATTAAACCGTATGAATTTTGAGTTATGAGTTAAAATATCAATTCATATAAATTAAAACTTAGCACTTAAAACTTAAAACTGTATTTCATGGGGCTTAAAGTGCTGTTTTGGCCCCCAAAAAGGAGCCTTTAAGGAAAGGACAGATGATTGCTCATAGCTCATAGGTAACAACGGCATTGCGAAAGTGGAAAATTATTTTCTTGCCGCCCGCTACGCTCGACAAAGACACGGATAAAGGCTTGACGGCGTTTATTCTCTCGCAGAGGCGCAGAGTTCACTGAGAGGAGATGTTTCTTTGCCTGTATGTGAGAAGATTCATCCCGGCAAACCCGCACACCCTTGCGGGTAAAATTTACTTCTGCATCGTGAGGTGCTGAGAGTGTTGACAGAATGATGGTTTACGCTACCTTTGCTACATTGCTCAACTTTTTTTCAGTTGATTTTTCCATTTCACCTTTACAAAGTAAGCATCTCATCTTTTTCTCCTTACCCGGAAATCTTCGCCCCATCTATCCAATGAGGGAACATAGGCAGTGATAATCGCAAGATAATCATCCTTTGGCACACACACAACGTGTATCGTCCTTCCTGACCTATCACCTCTTGCCCATAGCCCATTGCCTTACATTAACCGTCTGAAACCTTGTATCCTTTTCTATGAACTTCCGTATCGGTGCGGTGGGCAGTGAGGTCAGCAGCAACATTGTCAATCTTATCTGAAAGGCTCTTCTCCACGCCATCAATCTTTTCTGAGAGTTTCTTGTCGACTGCATCAATCTTTTCTGAGAGTTTCTTGTCGACTGCATCAATCTTTTCTGTCAACTCTTCACGGACATTCTCAACTCTCTGATGTAACGTATCTACTTTGAAATTTACCAGATCAAGTTTTTCGTTGAATTCCTGACGTGTCTCTCTGATCTCTTTACTCAGGGCACTGTGACCCTCCAAGACCAGCTCAAACTTCTCATCAATGTTTTCCAGTATAATTTCTAAATTATTTTTTTTCATCCTTCACCTCAGAATCTTTTATTGGTCGAGCATGCAGGCAGGCTACCGCCATAGGAGTATATATGTATCTCCCTGCATGCAAGGCTAATTTTTTTTGAAGAGTGGATGCTGATGATATCAATGCTCGTTTTTTATGTAATGTACTCAATGTATCATACAGGGTATGCAGCGTCAACCTTGATAGTCACTTGCCCGGTTGAAGGCTCGGTAATGCGGAAAGAACTTTTAGTAAAGTGCTTTTCCCGTCTCTGATTCGGCCGATGATGCCAACGGCCTCGCCGCGACGGATCTCAAAACTCACATCCTTGAGCGCCCACACCTCTTCCATTGTGTCGCCCTGGATTATGGGCTTCCCCGTTGGCAGGTCTTTAGTCTTATCCCAGAGGGTTCGGGCATTATGTATCAGCACATCGCGCAAAGCCGTATAACCGCCCCTTTCCACCTTATGGCCGATGATATATTTTTTGCCAAGATTGTCGGATTTGATGACAATGGAGGACATAGTTAGTTTTAAGGGTTAAAGTTTAAGATTTAAGGGTTAATGAATAAGGGGTAAAGAACCTTTCAGTAACAGACGTCGTGACAGCCAGAGGGGAGAGGGTTTTCCATCTCTTGCCTCTCATCATTGTTCTCTGGCCTCTCAGTTCTCACCTGCCTTATTAAAGCCCGGTATCTACTTTGTCGGGATGTTCGCGAAGCCACCGGCTGATAGCATCACTAATCTTTTCTATGTCGATAAGGTTATCAAGGCAGATATGATAAAGTTCTTCTTCGCTAATCTCATGGTAAAGGTGGACCATCCGGTTCCGATAGCCAGCCATCTCCCTCAGAGTTCGACCTTCTTCCCTTGAGATGACACTATTTTTCGTGAGGACCAGGGCTATTTCCTTATATTCGGACGGAGTTGACGCAAAAGCCTTTGCTAATACGTGGCGTCCCAAATCAAAAAGCGATTCCAGGGCACGTCTCAGGAAAGATTCTGCTGCTGCCGAGTTTCTACTGTCGGCTGCAAATTCCTCGTAACTTGACAACTGCAAACGCCGAATTGCCTCAATCATCTATTTTGTGTAAGAGATCTTATCTGTCACTATTTCTGCTTTAATCGGAGCCGATGTCATTGGGGTTGCCACTGCAATATCATTTCTATCCGGGCCTTCTTGAAAGGGTGCAGGTCCCCTGCACGGCGAAGCACAAAGAGTTCGTAACGGGACTGGTCTACAGTGTCCCTGGTGTAAAGGAGTTCTCCCCGTATAATATTGAGTGCAAGAAAAGGGTCACAACCAGGCAGCACAACAAGGTCGACCCGATTTACATCAAAGAGGTCTTCAAGTTCAATGGTAAGATTAACTATGTTTCGTGGTGAGAGTTTTACCCCCTGTATGGGGCGAACACCAATATCAACGTCCGGAGATTGTGTAAGTTTTAATACCACGCCTTTCCTTACAGCAGTGGCTATCTCTTGTGCCCGGCTGCCAAATACATAGATGTCCACAAGACCAAAGGTTTGTGCCAACCGGTAAACTCCGACGGCAAGATTTTCATTCTTATTTCTATCGGTTTCTGTAATTACCTGTTTCACTCGACACTCCTTTCTCAACCCTCCTATCCCGGAAACGTACAATATCTTACCACACACTCAGTCATCAGGTAACAAATAAACTTTCTTGTGGTCGGAAATATTGGGGTCGGACCGAGCTAAGTTTTATAAGCAATGTTGCATGGTATTTCGTTTGAATTTTTCGCAAATGATCAAGGTATTCTTGCAATACAAATGTTTCATAAACAACGCAGTCGTTAATGTTGCCTTTCAGTAGAATACCATTCTTTATAACCTCATATTTGAGGAGAGGAGAAGCATTGTTTAAGACAACAATATCTACTTTTTCATTGTTCATAATTCTTATCAGTTTTTCCGTAAGCTTCAGACGATAAATAAATGCATCTATTTTCTTTTGCTAAGTATACAGCAATATCAATATCGCTCATGGGGGTCTCTTTTTTTGGGGCAATGGAGCCGAAAAAATAGGCAAGCCTGACATTTCTGTCAGAGGGAAGAGCATCTCTTAAGGGTCTTGATTAATTCATCCACAATCGAAGTATACATGAAAGAAAGAACAGGGCTTGCAAATAAGCTTTATCAATAAAATCCTTTGCCGGATTAAGAAGGAACAGTTGTGTTTTAGGGTCACAAATTACGTTATTGCAAGAGCAAATTTAAATGCAGCATTCACCTGCACAAGCTTTTCAAAGCTTAGTGCGGTAATCCTCTCTTTCAAAGATTCTTTTTTTATCGTGACACCTGCAACATTATTTGAAACAGGTATGGCAGCCATTGCATAGATGAATATCGGTGTTGAATATAGTGGTACTTTCATGTTGTTATGCTTAATAAAGTTTTTAACGCTGCGCTCTGTTCTTGTTCTCGCTGCACGTACATGATAATCATAAATGCTATCAATAATGCAAATGCAATTATAAGGAGCCAGTGGATTCTTGTCAGATGTTTTTTGTTAGATGCCCTTGAATAATCGTGTGCCCTACCCCATAAATTCCCCCGCGAGTCGTAATCCACGGAGCGATATGTTTTTCTGTTTATGATCATCAGAATACGTTCCTGGATCTTCGTCAGATCTTTCTTTTTAGATACCCCGGAATAATCATATGCCCTGCCACCCCACATAATCCCCCGCCAGTCGCAATCCACACATCGATATGGTTTCCTGTTTATGATCTTCAGGAGGTATTCCCCGATATTTCTTCTATGGCTTCGTTTAACATGGGTAGATCCGCAAGAAGGACAAACTTTTCCTATCATAGTAGTCGACAGTTATAACTCATTGTTGTTTGCAATTTCTCAATTCTAATTTCTACATTCACTATCCTAAATCCTAATTTCTAATTTCTACATTCTACATTCCAAATTGCTATTTCTCTTATCTTTTACTGTAATATTCAATAACCTTCTTCTTTGCCTGCTGGTTGGCAGGAGAAAGTTCTACGGCTTTTTCATACTGAATAAGGGCGTCTTTACGATTGCCAGCCTTCTCATACATATCCCCGAGTGCAAGTCTGTATTCCACAACGTTTCCCCTTAATGCAACGAGCGATTTCAATTCGCCCAGGGCAACATCTGTTTTACCCTGATGCAGGTAAATTCTGGCAAGAAAATATCTTAAATCCGGTATATTGTATTTATTCAATTCCTTTTCTATCAAATTAATCTGGGCCGGGGTAAGCTTGTCGGGATTAAATGATGTTTCCCATTGAGCAATTGCCGTAAGGTACCTGTTTAGCTGAAGGTATAAGACCATGTTCCTTATCGTAAGTTGCCAATCTGTCGGGCCGTCTGTATTGATATTTCGCAGCACGGAAGATGCGGCGCTGCTGTCTCCTTTTTCCTGATAAATCATTGCTAATGCAAAGGCATAAGGAGGATATCGCGCGAATACAGGGTCAAGTTCCATTGCAACGCGAAGGTTGAGTTCTGCCAATACCTGGAACAAAGGCTTCACGCTTTTATCGATCAGCGGCAACATCTGGTAAACATAGAGGCCCTGCTGCGCCAGGGAGTCGGGGCGTTTTGGGTTCAGCATGACTGCTCGATCAAAGTCTTTGTAGCCTTCAGTGATAAAACCTTCTCTTCCCTTAATCCATCCAAGAAAAATCCAGCTTTTCGGGTCAATAACTGACCTGTTTATAGCGCTTTTAATAGCCTTGTCTGCTTTGCTGAGGTCTACTGACCATAAATTCCATGCAAGAATATGCTTATAATCAGCGTTAAATGGATCCAGCTTTGATAAGATTTTGAGTGTTGCGTGCTGAATATTGAATGGCGAAGTAAAGGTCTTGTTTATCCAGAGGGAGCTAAAGTCAATAGGGATGAGAATTGCACTTATCAGGCGGATGGAGCTCAGATATAAGAGGGGGAGCAAGAGTACAATGGCACATATTTTAATGAGAATAGGAAATTTAGAATTTAGAATGTAGAATTTAGAATGTAGAATGTAGAATATAGAATTGGGCATATTCATAAAATCACATAAACCTTTTACTCCCTTTCCTTTATGATATCTTCTTTATGTTTTTCACCATAATTGATGGGGCCTTTTAAACCTGTTCCGTAATTAATTTTGAGGTCTTTCTTGCTTTCATATTTTCCATCCATTTTCCCATGCTTTATTTTCCTGTCATCCGATTTTGGCTTTGGTGCATTTGGATCTTCGATGCCATCGGTAGTACTTTTAACATCGGCAACAATCCCTGCAGTAGATGCTTCTCCTCCTGCATCCACAGGAGACGCTATCCCTCCTACACCTTGTTCTTCTCCCGCAGGGAAGGAAGGAGCGGAGGGCATACTTGGAAGCACTAAGCTGCCGGCGAAGGAAAGGATAGGGAAGAGAAGGAAAGAGAAGGAAAATAAGAGCAATTTAGAATTTAGAATTGAGAATTTAGAATTTGACATCTTAAACACCTATGATGGTTTCGTAAAAAGCCACAATGTTCTTATCTTTTATATTCATGATTATTGCTATTCAATTCTGATGCACTCGTAAGAAGTCAAAAAACCGTCACTCCCGTGAAAACGGGAGCCCAGAACACATTGAAATCACTGGATTCCCACTTTCGTGGGAATGACAGAAATACGACTTTTTACGAGTTCATCATTACTATTCAATTCTAATTTCTAAATTCTAAATTCTAAATATTTTCAATTACTTTATGTTGAAAATGAGGTGTGAACTGCCTGCCAGGTAATTGCCATAACAATGAAAAGGAGAAGGGCATTGGCGGGTATTTGCAGGTTAAAGTCAGCGAGAGAATGAATCAGCGTTGCGATTGTGGCAGCTATGCCTCCAGCGCCCATACCACGGGAAAAGGCACCTTGCTTTTGAATCCAGGCTGAAATCGTAAAATAAAGATACATAAAGAAAAAAGAAAGCCAGCACACAAAACCTGCCCATCCCACCTCTGAAAGCATTTCAAGATAATCATTATGAGCGTGGTCTACAATACCGACACCAATTTTTTCCGGTTTAAAAGGTGGGAATGCAAGCTCATAGGTGCCAAGACCTGTTCCGAGTATAGGGAAATCCCGGGACATTTTTAACGTACTTTTCCAAACATCATTCCTTCCGATAAAATCGGCATCTGTTGCATTCCATCTTTCAATTACAGGCTCAACCCCCTTCCATATACCCCAGGCAGTTGCCATACAAAAAATAAAAATCAGTATAAATAAAAAGTTTTTTAACCTTTTTACTGTATAGAGGATACACAAAAAAATCGAACCCGCAATAAGGCTGAATTGACCCATACGTGAGTTTGAAAATATAACAGCAAGGATCATAGTGAGTAACCCAAAAATAATAAGATATATGAAAATAGTCTTTTTTGTTGTTAATATTAATAAAAATGTTTCTTTCAAGCGATAGCCCTTTTTTCTATAAGAACCTATGTATGATGTAAGGAAACCTATGGAAATAAATATACACATATTCATAAAACCGGCAAGATGGTTCTTATTTATATATGTACCGTCTACAAAGCCTTTATAATAGATTCTTGTAAACCACAGCAGAGAATCGGAATGATTAAGGTATAAATAAAGGCCATATATTGCTTCAGCAAAGCCAATTACAAAGAAAGCTATAGAAATAATTTTAAGCCAGTTCCCGTCTTTAAGCTTTTTCTCAGGAGGGTTGAAGGTCGTAATAAGAATAAAGACACCCACATAGGCAAACCACTTTAATATAGCTATGGTAGAGGAGTAAAGGCTCAGAGAGAGCAGGAAAATGTTTGCAAAAGTGTTGCGTGTTGCGTGTTGCGTGTTAAGTGTCAGACCGAGTTTCTCATATAAGGCGGCAGTGGAGGGAGAAACAACCTTAATAACCGATAAAGGAATGGGGACTATCTGCAGGAGGGCGATGAGGAGGAAGAGGAAAATTGGCAATAGAAGGAAAAACAATTTAGAATTTAGAATTGAGAATTTAGAATTGGGAACCGGAGATCGCGGAAAACATATATGGAGAAGGAGGAGGGAAAATACGATTATTTCTATTGCAGAATAAGTGATCGTATAAACAGAACCAACGGCCAAGGGGGCACCAATGATGAGGATGATTAACCCGATGAGGATTATGAGGGAAAACATGGAATTTAGAATTTAGAATGTAGAATGTAGAATGTAGAATTTAGAATTTAGAATTTAGAAATTAGAAATTAGAAATTAGAAGACAATAAACAATAACTTAGAAAACAAAACTTAAACCTGAAATTTTCTATAGATCAATTCTGAAATTTTCTATAGATCAATTCTGTTAGATTTGACAGACTTGCCTGTACTTGTAAAAATAGCGAGAAGCTCTGTTGATTCCTGAAGCAACCTATTTAACTCTTCGTTATTAAAGATTCCTAAATCCGATAATATTTCCAACCAATATTGTGTCTCAGAAGCTTCTTTAGTGACGATTCCAATCTATGCATAAAATCATTACGTGATTCTGCACGGTTTGCTTCCCTGTAGTTTGCACCGATCGATGTTCCTGATTTCAGCAATTGATAGCTAATTACTTCATTTATTTTATTTTTCTGGAGTTTTGAAACAAACTTGATCAGTTGAATAGCAAACCTCTTTGTCCTTTCTTCAAGTTCTTTTTTATCCATATATTATTGCCCTTCAGTTCAAATTTCTAATTTCTACATTCTACATTCTACATTCTACATTACAACCTTCATTTCACAAAAAAGCGTGAGAAGAAGCTTGCTTTTATAGGTTTGCCGGCAATAATGTCTGCGGGGAATTCATCAACAAGCTTGAAAGCCAGGTCTATGCCGATAAGGCTTGCTGCGATGTCTCTTGCTGTTGACAGCACCGGCGGTCTTCTTGACGCTGAGTGCGCATCCGAGGCTATAAAATGAACTAAATGTGAGGTTAATAATTCTTCGGAACATCTCTTAATGCTTTGACCAAAGTTTCCTGTCAGGCTCATAGCAGTGAGTTGAACCAAACCTCCTCTTTCTACCCATTCAAAAAGCATACCTATATCCTTTTGTATAACAAGATTCCTTTCAGGATGGGTAAAGATAGGCGTTATGCCCTTTAATTTCAACTTGAACAACCATTCATAGAGATTTGAAGGGATAAGGCTCTCAGGAAATTCAATCATCAAATAACAATTATTATCATTTACTGTCATTGCCTCGCCACGTTCCAACATCTCTTCAATTTCAATATATGTTCCTATACGGACATCTGCCCCCGGAAGTACCTTGAGAGGGATACTGCATTCTGTAAGGTTTCGATTAAGAAGGCCAACTTCCGATAAAATACGTTCCCGATTGCTGAGGTATACCCCGTTACCCGTATGCGGGGTCGCAACAATAGTTTTTATACCGTCATGGGCGGCTATGCGGCACATGTCGATGGATTCTTTCAGGTCTTGCGCGCCATCGTCTATGCCGGGAAGGATATGGGCATGAAGGTCAATCATAGGATAGAACAGCTTGATTTAGAATTTATCATGAACAAATTATGATTTACGGCGAGCGTCTTTATCCAAATCCTTCTTGCTGCCGGTTAAAGACTTGCTTAAAAACGCCCAAATTAAGGATATATGTTTTTCTTTATTTTGCGTATTAATTGATCTTTTCTTATCATCATCCTCAACATAGTAATTTTTATAATAATGGGAATAGTAGTGAGAATAATAGTAATATCCCGACTTATCAATGTCTATATTATTGAGAACGGCGCCCAAAACCCTGGCGTTCACCCCCTGAAGCTGGCCTATACCGCGCATGCCCATTTCTTTTGTGGTTTTTCCACCATGAACAACAAAGATAATTCCATCTGCAAGCCTGCTTAAAACAAGCGCGTCCGTCACCGAGCTGACCGGCGGTGAATCGATTATTATTTTATCGTATAGCCCTTTATACTTTTCTATAGTTTCTTCCATCCTTTTTGACCCGAGAAGCTCTGCCGGATTAGGAGGGATAGGTCCGCTTGTAATAACGCTTAATTTATCATGTATTGCAGAAGGCCTGATGTTTGCTTCTTCTCCTACAATAATATTGCTCAACCCCTTCAGGTTGTCAAAACTAAGAAGCTTATTGATTGAAGGCCTGCGAAGGTCTGCGTCTATCAACAACACAGAGTCGCCTGCATGCGCCATTATAAGGGCAGTATTTACTGCAATAAAAGATTTCCCTTCCTGCGGAACAATACTTGTAACCAATATTATTTTCGGAGGATTTTCAGGAAATGAAAATAAAATAGCGGTCCTGAGGCTCCTGAAGGCCTCTGAAATAGTTGATTTTGGTTTATGGTGTACAATAAGACTGGCCTGCTTGACGTGCTCTCCAACTTCTTCTTCAAAATTGATTGCAGGGATAATGGCAAGATTCGGAACACCAAGGTATTTTTTAATATCGTCAGGGGTTTTGATCGTATTATCAAGGTATTCAAGAAAAAAAGCAAGACCAATTCCCATAAATAATCCCACAATTATTGACAGCATAATATTTTGCATCTTTTTCGGTCTTGCTGATGATCTTGGAACCTCAGCCACATCAACAACCCTGACATTGGTAGTACCTAACTCTTGCGTTACCGAGGTCTCTTTTAATCTTTTAAGTATGTTTTCATAAAGCTCACGGTTTTTTTCTACTTCACGCAATAAAACGCCATATTGGATAGAACGTTCACTCAGTTTTTGAGTCTCTGTTTTTTGCCCCTCCAGGGCGCCCCGTGCGCTTGCCTCCCTGGCTCTTGCGATTGCGTATTCATTCTTAATAGAACTTAATACTTGTTTCGCTTCATCTTTAATCTTTTGCCGCATAGAATCAATTTCTTGCTTTAACTGGATCATCCTTGGATGTTTTTCACCATATTTTTGGGAGAGTTCAGACACCTGGGCTGTCAATTTTGCTTCGTTTTCCCTGAGTCTCTGGACAAGGTAGCTGTTGTTTATCTGGGGAATGGACTCATAACTTGCGCCTTTAGATAAAAGATCCTGCACCTCTCTGTTTTTTGATTCTGCTTCAAGCCGTGCAGTCTGCGCCTGTATAAAGCTTGATGTAAGCCCTGAAAGCCTCTGCATGGCAATATTTTCGCTCTCTTTTTGCCCGGTTGTTTGTGTCAACTGAACAATCCCGTACTTCTCCTTGTAGCCCTGTAATGCCTGTTCAGATTCTTCCAGCCTTATCCGTTGTTCTTCTATCTGTTTGGTCAAAAAATCCTTTGCTTCTGATGAAGTTGTTGTTTTCCATTCCATGCCTTGCAGAATATAATTATTAACCACTGCATTTGTGATATTTGCGGCAAGCTCAGGATCTTTATTTTCAAAATTGATATCTACCAGCCTGCTGTTTCTTATGGGTTCTATTTTAAGATTTCCGAGAATATTGCCCACCAGTCTTCGCTCCAAATCTTTTTTATCCTGTGGACTAATTTTTTCAGATGCATTTGGATTAAATATTTTATTCTGACTGAGGTTGAGAAACCGAATTACTTTTAGCGCAAGCGAACGGCTCTGTAAGATTTTGTATTGAGTCTGATAAAATTCAGTACTGCTTGCATCAACGGGTAAGAGTTCCTGCATATTAAGAAATTTGGGCGCCTCCCTTTCAATAAGAATCCTCGATGTAGCCTTATATATTGGCGTCATGATGAATGAACTGACGGTAACCGTACACAATATAACAAAAAAGAAAATAATTGCCGGCTTCCGCCATTTATAAAGGATCTGGAGGTAGTCATATATATGCATTTCCTTCTGCTGCATGGGGATGTTCATTTTTTCCTCCGGAATAACGATATGTTTATGATTTCACTTACAGGATTACCAGAAACTTTCCGGGATAACGATGGTATCGCTGGGCTCTATTGGGTGATCAAGGGAAATGTGTTCTATCTCTATTTTCTTTCCATTTTTTTCTCTGACTATTTTGACCTGTCTTTTGGCTGCTTTTTCTGTAAAACCCCCTGCTGTGCTTATTGCTTTCAGAACTGTCAAATTCTTCATGTATGTATACTGGCCCGGACGCTTTGCTTCGCCTGTTACATAAAAAACCTTCATTTTCGGAACAAATATTGTATCAAAATTCTGTACCTCAATATTCTGCGTTTTTTCGCCCTCAAGGACATCCCTCAGTCTCACTTTTATCACTTCCGACGGGTCAACCTGGTCCGGCAAAAGAACAGCGTCTTTTTCATCCTTTTTTTTCTCTTTAGGTCTTACTATCATTATCTCAAGGTCTGCATCCGATTTAACGCCACCGGCCATTGCAATAGCCTCAATAAGCAAAGTCTTTTTCGTCAAGGGATATGAACCCGGTGAATTTACCTCTCCTATTATTGACACCTTCTGGCTTCTATATTCTGTAACCATAACGCTGATCTGAGGGCTTACAATAAAACCCTGCGAAAGAAGCTCCTTCAACTTTTTTTCCAATTGCAGAGGGGTCAGTCCGGAAACATCAAGTTCTCCGATAAGAGGGAAACTGATTCTGCCTTCCAGGTTCACACGTATTTTACGGGTCAGGTCAGGATGATCCCAGACAGTAACCGAAAGTTCATCTTCAACTCCGATCTTGTAATCGTCCTGGGCAAAGGCAGAGGAGGGGGAGAGATGAAAAGAAAAGAAATTTAGAATTTTTAATTTAGAAATTAGAATTTTTGGAAATAAGGATTGAAAAAAAGGCGCAGAAACAACGGCCGGTTGTCCAATATAGACCGTGGAGTGAAGTTTGATCGGATCAAATGTATGGTAGCATAGAGAAAATGAAAAAATGAAAAATATTGACAAAAAGATAGTAAGCAACTTTGGCAGTACCCTGATATTCATTATAACCCTTTATGACTCGATAAAATTTACGGCGTTGTTACTGAAACCTTAAACATCACCTTATTTTCATTATATTGATACGCCTGAAAGTTTGAATCCTTAGTGGTATATTGATAATCAAGTCTTGCCTCTAACCATTTCTGTATCTTGTAGAATGCACCGACGCCAAAATCCCACGTTTTATCAGTTCTCTTTTTCATTTGATTTTCAATATTATCTTTCATTGCATCCAGATAATCGCTCTGCCTGTATGAAACCTTGCCTGTACCACCGATCTTTTGGGTAAAAAGATGCTGCAATGTTAAACCGGCAGAAGTTACATCATAGGATGCATTACCGGAATCAACATCATCATCATGATAACGGCCGAGATTCAATGCAACGTTGGTATAAGCGCTGAAAGCATACATAAGATCGCCGACCATAACCCATGTTTTCGGCTTATTTTCACGATTTACTACATCGTGATTGTACTTAGCCCATGCATAACCGCCTTTGATATCGCCATTGATCTTTCCCTCCGGATCGTAAAACGAAAGACCTGCATATATTATATTATCCCTGTGGTCGGAGTTATCTGAATTCTTGAAATCCTTACCCACATAATTGTATTCAACAAGGGCAGAAGTGCGGGGGGTAAAGCGATAAAAAAGGCTGATTCCTGAAGTTTCTTTGATATAGCTCTGCGACCTGTCAAGATCACTTCTGAATGCCTGGTCGAGACGTGTATAAAACGGTTTTATCTTCCACCGGTCTGCAAACTTGTATGCCATTGATATATTGCTGTTCCAGCTTTCAAAGGGCCTCATACGGTTTGTAGGGTCATCGTTGGAACGCTTCATATAACTGTTTTGATATGTTTGGCCAAAATCAAAATCTATATTTGTAAATTTCAAATTCAGAGCTGCATTTCCGTTATAGTCCCCAAAATCATTCCTTGTATAATGCCAGTAGTTATTAATGCCTACATTGCCGCCCAGAGTAAATGTATGTTTTCCGCCAAAATCATATATTAATCTCAGGCCAGGCGTTGTAATAGTTATAAAATCTTTTCTGACATCTACAGGAGTTCCGTTTGCTGCAACTGTGGTATTCTGATAAATATTCGTATCATATATCTGAGAAACAGACAGTTCGGGTATTATCTTTAAATTGCCGACTTTTATTTCAGCAGATGCGTAACTTGATACCAAACAAAACAGTAGACAGAAAACTACACCTATGCATGATGATTTCCATCTCAGTCCCATATCTTTCTCCTTGATGTTATTGATTTTATTTTTTTATTTATCATTTCAAAAAGTATTCTCCATAATATTTCAGTGTGATGGACTTATCGGCTGCCCTCCGCCTCCTCCGCCTCCAGAAGGTGATGGTGCAGGTGGTGCAGGTGGTGCAGGTGGTGGTGGCGGTGGTGGTGGCGGCGGCGGTGGTGTAGGTGTAGGCGTAGGTGTAGGAGTCGGTGTTGGTGTAGGTGTAGGAGTCGGTGTTGGAGTCGGTGTAGGAGCCTCAGGTGTAGGAGTCGGTGTTGGTGTAGGAGTCGGTGTAGGAGTCGGTGTAGGAGTCGGTGTAGGAGTCGGTGTTGGTGTAGGAGTCGGTGTAGGAGTCGGTGTAGGAGCTACAGGAGCTACCGTTATCGGGGTATTTGTTTGTATAACTACCGTTGCTGCATTGGCAACACCCTGTTGAACCGCCTGCGTTGATGCACCAGCCTGGGTTGCTGCTGTAGTAATTGAAGAAGTGGCAGTTGGAGCAACTGCAACAGCATTAGCCACAATATTGGCTGCCTGTGTGGGTGCTGCAGTAACGGCTGCTGTCGTAATGGTTGTTGCCTGAGTAGGTGCTGCCTGGACTGCTGCCGATGTAATATTGCCTGCCTGTGTGGGTGCTGCGGTAACGGCTCTGCCTGTGTGGGTGCTGCGGTAACGGCTGCTGTCGTAATGGTTGTTGCCTGAGTAGGTGCTGCCTGGACTGCTGCCGATGTAATATTGCCTGCCTGTGTGGGTGCTGCATTGACGGCTGCTGTCGTAATAGTTGTTGCCTGTGTAGGTGCTGCATTGACGGCTGCTGTCGTTACATTGCCTGCCTGTGTGGGTGCTGCGGTAACGGCTGCTGTCGTGATGTTTGCTGCCTGTGTAGGTGCTGCATTGACGGCTGCTGTCGTTACATTGCCTGCCTGTGTGGGTGCTGCGGTAACGGCTGCTGTCGTGATGTTTGCTGCCTGTGTAG